>NZ_JBITMV010000009.1:0-271805 GCF_044466625.1 Micromonospora sp. NPDC049366 | reverse complement strand
TGCAGACCCGGAAGCTCCTCACCATAAAACCACTTGAAGAACTCCGCCAGATCCTCAGAACTCTGAAAAGCAGGCACCGCGTCAACACCCCCACAACAGCGACGAAGGGGCCGAGCCACCTAACAACGGCGCAGTCCCACATAGATCAGGCAGAGACGACTTATGTTCGGCTCGAGATATTGCTGGAATTCATGTTCTTGGCAAGTGTCTCAGCGAGAAAGGCGGCCTTCCGAAGAACCTGGCCCAGGCCGTCCACGGACCTACCGTCGACACTCGACACTGAACGATCGGCCTCGATCATCTTGCGCAGCAGAAGTTCGCCAGAGAACCGCCCAAGGAGCGCTCGGCATTTTCGATTCTGCGTCTGGATGCCTTCAACAGGGCACTGATCACCCGGCTCGTGTCTGCGCCAACCTTGGGCATTACGACTCCTCCTTCCGAAGGTTGTTCGACGGCATCCTAGTACGGCAGCCGCCGTTTGAGATCTTGCTGGTGAACCGGGGTGGACGCGAGGCGGCCACCGCGTGGTCGTCTGCGCGTTGTGGACACAACTTCAGATCTTGCGGTGGCCGCGTGCCGCAGCGTAGCCGTCGGGCGGTGGAAGCGTGTGCTGGCTGGGGTGCTGGGGTGCTTCGCGGGCCGGTTCGGTCGGGTAGAGCGGCGCCGGGTGGCGGGGGAGTTCGTGACCGGGCTGCTGTCCGATCTTGAGGTCAAGACGTGTTGGCAGTTGGCGGAGAAGGCCGGACATGCATCGGCCGGATGCGATGCAGCGGTTGTTGTATCGGGCGGTGTGGGACGCCGACGGCGTCCGCGACGATCTGCGGCAGTTGGTCACCGGCCGGTTCGGTGCCCCGGACGCGGTTCTGGCCGTCGCCGAGACCGGTGACCCGAGAGCACGTGACCGACCACCAGGACTCGGCTGGCTGCTGGTCGTGGTCGCGGTGGTGGTCGGCGCGCTGCTGCTGGTGCTGCGGACCGGACGTGACGACGAGGCCCGGCTGCGGGCCAGCGGCCACCGGGTGGCGGCCCACCTCGCCGGCACGCACGTCGCCGCCGGGGCGATCGCCGGCGGCGCCGGGTCGCTGCTCGTGGCCCAGCAGTACGTCTCACTGGCCGACTTCGCCTTCGACGCCTCGGCTCTGCTGCTGCTCGGCGTGGTGATCGACGGCACCGCGTCGGTCGGCGGGGCCCTGACCGCCGCCGAGCACCTGGTCCTGGCGGCCGCGCCCTGGCGGGCCGCCACCTCGGGGGGTGAGGGCTGGACGGTCACCCGGATCCTGGACCTGCTGCCCCGCCTGGCGGTGCGGCTGCGGCACCGCGGCGACCAGCTCTCCGGCGGCGAACAGCAGATGCTGGCGATCGCCCGGGCGCTGCTCGGCCAACCCCGGGTGCTGCTGCTCGACGAGCCCTGCGAGGGGCTCGCCCCCGACCTCGCCGACCGGGTCCGCGGCCTCGTCGGCGGGATGGCCGCCACCGGCCTGACCGTGCTGCTGGTCGAGCAGCAGCTCCACCACGCCATCGAGGTCGCGGACCGGGTCGCGGTGCTCGAGTACGGACGGCTGGTCTACGACCGTCCCACCACCGAGGCCCGCGCCGACCCGGCGGCGCTCGCGGAGATGCTGAGCATCGCCACCGTCGCGACGCCACCGGCTCCGGGTTCGGCGGCCGGGTTGCGGGCCGCAACCCCGCAGGTCCCACGACCCCCTTCGGAAGGGTGATCACGATGCCGACGGACATCATCGACAACGCGTACGCGTTCGACAACGCCGCCGCCGACGCGGTGCCCCAGCTGCGCGCGCTGGAGGAGTTCCTCGACCCGATCACGATGCGCCGCCTCGCGCCGCCGGTGCTCGCCCCGGCCGCCCACTGCTGGGAGGTGGGCGCCGGCGGCGGCTCGGTCGCCCGCGGCCTGGCCTGGGCGGTCGGCGTGGAGGGCCGGGTGCTCGCCACCGACATCGACACCGCCCGGCTGACCCCGATGGCCAACCTCGACGTCCGCCGGCACGACGTGCGCACCGACCTGCCGCCGGGTGACGCGTTCGACCTGGTCCACGCCCGGCTGGTCCTGCTGCACCTGCCGGAGCGCCGGCGCGTCCTCCGGGCGTTGGTCGGGGCGCTCGCGCCCGGCGGCTGGCTGGTGGTGGAGGAGTTCGACTGCACCGCGCCGCTGCGGGTGCTCACCGCACCGAACGACGACGCGGCGAAGCTCTTCGGCCAGGTCACCGACGCGATGCTCGGCATCCTGCAGGGCCACGGCGCCGACCTGACGTGGGCTCAGGACGTGCACGCGGAGATGGCCCGGGTCGGGCTGGTCGAGGTCGATACCGTCACCCACGCGCAGAGCTGGGCCGGCGGATCCAGCGGAGCCTCGCTCTACGAGACCAACTCCCGCCAGCTCGAACCGGAGCTGCTGGACGCCGGCTTCACCCCCGGCCAGCTGGAGGTGTTCCGCAAGCTGCTGCGCGACCCGGCCTTCGCCGTGATGTCGTACCAGTTCGTGTCGACGCGCGGCCGGCGCGAACCCCGGTAGCCGCCCTCCCGAGACGTCGGCGTCGGCGGGGGCGGCGATTACCCGCCCCCGCCGGCCCCGGCGTGCCAGACTTCGGGGAGGCGGAGACGTCCCCCTGTCGCCCGTCGCTCCCTCCGGCCCGGTTGCCCGATCAACGGTCAGGAAGGGAGCGCACGTGAAATACCACGAGTTCGTCGCCGCCGTACGGGAACGCGGCGAGTACGCCAGCGCGGCGGAGGCCGAGGGGGTCATCCGCGCGGTGCTCAGCGTCCTCGCCGCGCGACTGACCCCGGGCGAGGCCCGCGACCTGGCGTCCCAGCTGCCCCAGGGCGTCGCCGAGATCCTCGAGGAGCAGCACGAGCCGACCCTGCAACTGTCGGTGCAGGAGTTCCTGAACCGCATCGCCGCCGGCACCGGGGCGACGACGCGCACCGCCCAGTGGGACGCCGGCGCCGTGCTGTCGACGGTCGCGGACGCGGTGACCTGGGGTGAGCTCAACGACGTGATCACCCAGCTGCCGTCCGGCTACGCCGCGCTCTTCGGCACCGAGGCGTGAGGTGACGGGCGGCGGGTGACGGGCGGCGGGGGGCCGCCCCCCCCCCGCGGCGGGGCGGGGCCCCCCCCCCCCCCCCCCCCCCCCCCCCCCCCCCCCCCCCCCCCCCCCCCCCCCCGGGGGCCCCCGGGGGGGTTGGGGGGGGGGGGGGGGGCGCGGGGGGCGCCCCCCCCCCCCCCGGGGGGGGGCCCCCGGCGCCCCGATCACGCCTGCTCCGCGACCCCCGCGTCGGCCCGCCGACCGCTCGGCTGGAACATGTCGATCCGCGACTCGGCGGGCGGGATCATGTCGACGCGCCGCTCGGCCGCCTCGAAGAGACTGACCCGCGGCTCACCGTCGCTCGCCTCGTCGACCGGCTGGTCGTCGTGCTCCGCCTCGCCTGCCCGCGGCCCGCCACCGGCCGGGTCACCGGCCCGCCGATCCTCGGCGTCGACCCCGGCCGGTCGCCCGTTCGGGTCCGCGTCGGGCCGCCGCTCCGCGGCCACCGCGCTCTCCGGATGCCGTTCGTCGCCCACACCGCCGGCCCGCTGCTCGTCGCCCTCGGTCTCCTCCGGACGCCGTACGGCCGTCTCGGTCTCCCCGGCCGGCCGATCCGCCGCCGAGCGCGGCGCCACCATCGGGTACTCGGCGGTCGCGACGCCGCCCGCGGCGGCCGCCATCACCGCGGCCGCCGCGAGGTCGGCCACCCGCTTGGCCTCGCGCTGCACCCGGGCCCGGACGTCCTTGGCGTGGCGCTCGGCCGAGTCCGCCGCCCGCCGCGCCGCGTCCAGCCGCTCGACCTCCGAGCTGAGCTCCCGGCGGATCTCGTCGAGGCGCTGGCGCACCTGACCCAGCTCACGCTCCGCCTCCGCCTGCTCGTGACGCGACTCGGCGAGCTGCTGCCGGGCGCTCTCCAGGTCGGCCTGCATCTGCGCGACGGTCTGCTGCCGGGTCGAGAGCTCCTGCTGCACGACGGTCAGCCGCTCCTGGTGCTGGGCGATCTGCTCGTCCGCCCGCTGGCGCACCTCGGTGGCGTACTGCTGTGCCTCGGCGATGAGCGAGCCGATCGTCTGCTCCGCGGCGTTGCGCTGGCCGGCGATCTCCCGCTCGGCCGCGGCCCGCTGCTCGGCCAGGTCCTGCTCGGCCGCGGCCCGGCGCTCGTTGACATCCCGTTCGATGTTGGCCTGCCACTGGGCCAGCTCCTGCTGGCTCTTGGTGCGCGCCGCCTGGAGCTCCTGCTGGATCTGCGTCCGGGCGGCGCGGGTCAGCGCCTCCGAGGCCGCCCTGGCCTGCTCGATCTGCTGGGCGCTCTGCTCGGCGATCCGCTTCGCCTCCTGGCGGGCACGCTCGTGGGCGGCCTCACCGTCGGCGCGCAGCTTCTCCGCCGCGTCGCGGATCTCGGCGAGCTCGGTCTCCACCGTGGTGCGTCGCTCCTCGTACGCCTTCTCCTGCTCGTCGCGGCGCGCCGCCAGCTCCTCCTCCAGCTCCTGCAGCGCGCGTGCGGTGCGTTCCCGCGCCTCGACGAGCGTCCGCTCCGCCTCGGCGTGCAGCTCGTCGGCGCGCTGCGCGGCGGTCTCGCTGATCGCCGCGGCCTGCTTCTCCGCGAGCGCGAGGATCTGGTCGACCATCGGACCGAGGTCACGGAACGACGCGCGATCCAGCTGGGCCGGGCGCTGGCGCAGCTCGGCCAGCTCGGTGTGCAGCTGCTGGATCTGGCCGGTCAGCTCCCGGGCCTGGCCGCCGGCCCGGTCCCGCTCGGCCGCCAGCGCCGCCAGCTGGCCGTTGACCTGCTCGACGTACCAGTCGACCTGCCGCTTGTCGTAGCCCCGCCGCGTCAGCTCAAAGGTGGGTCGCGAGACCCCGACCTCGCGTGCCGCGAACGGCTCGTCGCCGTTGGACATCCGCCATCCTCCGTACCATCCCGAGCGCCCTGTCGCCCGCGGGCCATGATGAGGCGCAACGCTACCGGGACGCCGGTGGTGTCCGTCCGCCCGGCCCGGTCATCCCGCGGCGCATCCGGTCGGTCGCGGTGCGTCACCGACCAGGGGTCGCCCCGGCTCGGATGATCGGGCCTCGGGCGTTCCCGGGAACGAGGGCGTCGACAGTGGATGCGGCGAGATCGTCGGGGTCCGTGTCGTCGGCCGTGGGCTGCGGCATGATGGTTCCCGGCGTCGGCCACCGGCCCGGTCCGCGGTCGCGGAGCGTGTCGGCACGGATCAGCGACAGGAGAACGATGACCACGACCGCGGACCAGACGATCGCCGCACTGCGCAGCGGGCACGACGCGCTCGCCGCCTTCGTCCGCAAACTCGGTCCGGACGACCTGGTCCGGCCGTCCGGGGCCGCCGAGTGGACGGTGTCGCAGGTGCTCAGTCACCTCGGCAGTGGCGCCGAGATCAACCTGGCGGCGCTGCGGGCGGCCCGGGCGGGGGATCCCGCGCCCGGTGGGGACTTCAACCCGACGGTGTGGGCGCGGTGGGACGCGATGCCGCCCGCCGAGCACGCCGCCGGCTTTCTCGACGCCAACGAGCGGCTGGTCGAGGCGTACGAGGCGTTGGACCCCACCGCCCGGGCGGAGCTGCGTGTCGACCTGGGCTTCCTGCCCGAGCCGGTGGATGTCGCCACCGCCGCCAGGATGCGTCTGAGCGAGTTCGCCCTGCACCGGTGGGACGTCGAGGTCGGGTTCGACCCGGCCGCGACGGTGGCCGCCGACGCGGTGCCGCTGCTGCTCGACCAGGTCGGCGCGATGCTCGCCTGGACCGGTCGACCGGACGTGCTCGGTGGCCGGCGGGCCGTGGTCGCCGTGCGGCTGCACGACCCGGAGCGGACGTACGGGCTGCGGCTGGGCGAGCGGGTCGAGTTGACCGACGCCCCGGAGCGGTCGGACGGTGAGCTGGCGGCGCCGGCCGAGGCGTGGCTGCGCCTCACGGTCGGCCGGCTCGGCCCGCGCTACACGCCGGAGGGTGTGCAGGTGACCGGCGCGGTCGACCTCGACGAGCTGCGCGGCGTCTTCCCCGGCTTCTGACGGGAGGCCCCCCGGCGGCGGGCCGGCTCCGGGCGACCGGGGGCGGCCCGCGGCGCCGGCCGGTCAACCGGCGGCTCGCCCGGATGCCGGCCCGTCGCTCGCCGGCGGCCGTCCGCTGTCGATCGATGACCAGGGTGGCGTGCCCGGGTCAGGCCGGCGCCGGGCCGGTGGAGTCGCGGATCACGAGGGTGTGGCCGGTGGAGCGGCGGCGCGGTCGGGTCGTGCGCGGCTTGAGCGCGAGGGCGAGCGCCATCCGGCCCATGTCGGTCATCGGCAGCCGGACGGTGGTGAGGCTGGGGGCCAGGTCGGCGGCGACGGAGACGTCGTCGAACCCGACCACCGACATCCGCTCCGGCACCGGAATGCGGTGGGCCCGTAGCACCGCCAGCACGCCCATCGCCATCGCGTCGTTGAGCGCGATGATGGCGGTCGTGCCCGGGTGTTCGGCGAGGATCCGCTCGGCCGCGACCCGGCCACCCTCGCGGGTGAAGTCGGTGTGCACCACGGGAAGGTCGGCGAGGTCCAGGCCGTGGCGTTGCATCGCGGCGGCCACCCCGGCGAGCCGGTCGGCGACGGTGGTCAGGCCCTCGGTGCCGGCCGCGACGGCGATGCGCCGGTGCCCCAGCCCGAGCAGGTGCTCGCCGAGGGTCCGCCCACCGGCCTCGTTCTCCGGCAGCACCGCGTCGGCGCCGAGCGAGTGGCGGCCGATGACGGCGACGCGGCCACCCAGGTTCTGGTACGCCGACAGCTCCGCCCTGGTCTCCGCCTCCACCCGGTGGTCGGTGTAGCCGGAGCCGGCGATGAGGATGATGCCGACCCGCTGGGCGATGAGGTGGCGGATCTGGCGCAGCTCGAACTCGGGGTCGCGCCCGGAGTGGCAGATCTGCACGAGCAGCCCCTGCTCGGCGGCGACCTGGATGACCCCGCCGGCGATCTCGGAGAAGTAGGGGTCGTCCACCTGGTGCACCACCAGGCCCACTGTGGAGCTCGCTCCGCCGGCCAGGGTGCGGGCGTAGGGGTTGGCCACGTAGCCCAGCTCCTGGGAGACCCGCCGCACTCGGTCGGCGACCTCCTTGCTGACCCCGTCGCGGCCGGCGAGCGCGCGCGAGGCGGTCGCCAGTGACACGCCGGCCCGCTCGGCCACGTCGACGAGGCGCAACCTCGACCCAGGCTTGGGCATCTGTAACGCTCCCGAAATACATCGATGCTGACGCGTCTTCGGCTATTGCCAGTGACGTAGCCCACAGCCTAGAGTACGAAAGCGCTTTCGCAAGCGCTTCCAGCCCGGTGCAAAGGAGCGTCCGAGGATGTCCACCCGGTTGACAAGAATGAGATGGGCAACGGCGGTCGGCGCGACGATGGCCCTCGCGCTGGGCGCCTGCAGCGGGGGCGACGGTGGGGGTTCCGCCTCCGGCGACGATCCGATCGTGGTCGGCATCTCGCTGCCGCTGACCGGAGACTTCTCCGAGCCCGGCAAGGGCGTGCAGCGCGGCTACCAGGCCTGGGCGAAGATCGTCAACGACAAGGGCGGGCTCCTGGGCCGCCCGGTGGAGCTGAAGATCCTCGACGACCAGTCCAACGCCGACCGGGTCGTCTCCGACTACGAGCAGCTCATCGGCCAGGACCAGGTCGACGTCGTGGTGGGTCCCTTCTCGACCCGGCTCGTCGTGCCGGCCGCCCGGGTCGCCGAGGAGTACGGCATGCTGTTCGTCGAGCCCGCGGGCGCGGCGAAGGAGGTCTTCGAGCAGGGCTTCAAGAACCTCTTCTACGCCGCCCCGGCGGTGGCCGACGACCACTACAACCACCTGGCGGAGCACATCCTCGCCCTTCCGCCGGGCCAGCGGCCGACCACCGCGGCGTACGCGGCGATGGACGACCCGTTCGCGCAGGGCACCGCGTACGGTCTCAAGGAGAAGCTGGCGGCCGGTGGCATCCGCACGGTCGTGGACGAGGTCTACCCGCCGAACACCACCGACTTCAGCGGCATCGCCGCGAAGATCGCCTCCTCGAAGGCGGACATCGTGGTCGGTGGTTCGCAGTACCAGGACGGCGTGAACCTGATCGTCGCCCTCCAGCAGCTCAACTACCAGCCGAAGCTGGCCGCGTTCTCCACCGCGCCGACCAGCCCCGAGTTCGCGGCTGCCATCGGCAACAAGACCGAGGGCATCCTGGCGCCCACCGGCTACACCCAGAAGGCGCCCTACCCGAGCAACGTCGAGTTCGTCGAGAAGTACACCGCCCAGTTCGGCTCGCCGCCGGAGGAGGACGAGGCGAACGCGTACACCACCGGCCAGGTCGTCGCCGCCGCGATCACCGCGGTGGGCTGCGCCGAGCAGGGGGACTGCCAGAAGAAGCTGATCGAGTGGGTCCGCGGCAACACGGTGGAGACCGTCGTCGGTCCGCTGAGCTGGGACGCCACCGGCAAGCCGAAGGGCGCGCACATGATCCAGCAGTGGGTCAAGGGGGAGATCCAGATCGTGCTCCCCGCCGACGCCAAGGAAGCCGACTTCGTCTTCCCGAAGCCGGCCTGGTAGGCGCGGATGTCCTCCGGTGCGCTGATCTTCCAGAGCGTCATCCTGGGGTTGCTCCTCGGTGGGCTCTACGCCCTGCTGGCCTCGGGGCTGACGCTCTACTTCGGAATCATGCGGGTGGTGATGATCGCCCACTCGGCGTTCCTCATCCTCGCCGCGTACCTGGCCTGGTGGTGGCACAGCCGGCTCGGCGTCGACCCGCTGCTGTCGCTGGTCGTCACGGTTCCGCTGTTCTTCGGCGCGGGCGTGCTGCTGCAACGGCTGCTGCTGTCCCGGCTGCGCGCGGCGACCCTCACCATGATGTCGGTGCTGCTCACCTTCGCCATCGCGGTGATGATCGAGGGCCTGCTGGGGTACGCGTTCACCGGCACCCAGCGGCGCATCCAGCTCGGCTACGGCTCGGCGAACATCGAGCTGTTCGGCGCCCGGATCGCGGTGGTGAAGCTGATCGCGTTCGGCCTCGCCGCCGCCGCGCTGCTGACGCTCTGGCTGCTGCTCAAGAAGACGACGTTCGGCTGGGCGCTGCGGGCGACCATCCAGCACCGCGACGCGGCCCGGCTGGTCGGAATCGACACCGACCGGGTGGCGGGCTTCGGCTTCGGCCTCGGCCTGGCCAGCGCGGCCGTCGGCGGCACCGCCCTGGCCCTGGACACGACCATCTACCCGTCGCTGCACTGGCACTGGATCGGCCCGCTGATGGCGATCATCGTGGTCGGCGGGTTGGGCAGCGTGCCGGGCGCGGCGGCCGCCGCGATGGTGCTCGGCCTGACGCAGAGCCTGTTGCAGATCCCGCTGAACACCACCTGGGCGCAGACCGTCTTCTACCTCGCGCTCTTCGCCACGCTGGCGTTCCGCCCGCAGGGATTCTTCGGAGGTCGGCTTGCCCAGCGCTTCTGACCCCACGCCGACGACGGCCGGCACAGCGACGACGGCCGGCACAGCGACGATGGCCGGCACGGCGACGGCCGGCGGCGCGAGAGCGCCCCGGGTGACCGTCGGGCGGGTGGCGAAGGGGGTCGCTCTCCTGGCGCTCGTCGCGGTGGCGCTCGCGTTCCCGTCGCTGGCACCCAACCCGTACATCCTCTCGGCCGGCATCCTGGTGCTGAACTACGCGGTCCTGTCGACCTCGTGGAACTTCGTCGGCGGGTTCACCGGCTACATCTCGCTCGGGCACGGCGCGCTGGCCGGGCTGGGCGCGTACGGCACCGGCCTCCTGGTCACGAAGGCCGGCCTGCCGAGCTTCCTGGCCCTGGCGGTCGCGGCCCTGCTGGTGGCGGCCCTGGCGGTGCCGATCGGCTACGCGGCGCTGCGGGTGCGCGGCGCCTCCTTCGTGATCGTGTCGATCGCGCTGGTGCTGGTCCTGCTGCTGGTGTTCCAGAGCTGGGCGTCGTTCACCGGCGGGTCGCGGGGACTGGTCGTGCCGCGGCCCTTCCCCGACCTGCTGCGCCCGGAACACCACCGGGTCTTCTGGTTCCTCTTCGCGGCCCTGCTCGCGCTCGCGCTACTGGTGTGGTGGGTCCTCGACCGCTCCCGGTTCGGCCTGGGCCTGAAGGCGATCCGGGAGGACGAGGACAAGGCCGAGGCGCTGGGCACCCCGACGTTCACCTACAAGCTGGTGGTCTTCGTGATCTCCGCCGGCTTCACCGCCTCGGCGGGCGGCCTCTACGCCCTCTGGTTCGGTGACCTCGACCCGGTCTTCCAGTTCTCCATCCTCACCGGGTCGTACATGGTGCTGATGGCGCTGCTCGGCGGCGTGCGCAACCTGTTCGGCCCGCTGCTCGGCGCCGTGGTCGTGGGGACCGCGTTGGAGTACTTCAAGGTCGAGTACGGCAACACGCCGCTGCACCTGGTCGCCACCGGCCTGCTGCTCGCGCTCGTCGTGCTGTTCATGCCGGACGGGGTGCTGCCGGCGATCGCCGCGCAGGTCCAGCGGTTCCGGCCGGCCCAGCACTCGATCCGCGAGGTGACCGCCGCGCAGCTGCGCGAGCAGCGGCAAGGCGGCGACACGGACGGCACGCCGCCCGAACTGGCCGCCGCGGGCAACGGCGCACCGGGCACGACGTCGGCGAGGGAGCGGTCATGACCGAGCGGAACGGGAGCGGGCCGGCGCTGCGCACCGAGGGCCTGACCAAGGCGTTCGGCGGTGTGGTGGCCCTGGACGGCGCGAGCGTGACCTTCCGGCACGGCCAGGTCAACGCGCTGATCGGCCCCAACGGCTCCGGCAAGACGACGTTCTTCAACTGCGTCACCGGGATGATCCGCGCCGACGGCGGTCGCACCACCTACCGGGGGCGTGACATCACCCGGGCCACGCCGCACGCGATCGCGCATGCCGGCGTCGGCCGGACGTTCCAGCTGTGCCGGGTCTTCCCCCGGATGTCCGCGCTGGACAACGTCCTCGCCGCCGTACGACCGGTGGGGTTGCTCGGGCAGCTGCGCGGCGCGCACGGCCGGGCGGAGGTCGATCGGGCGCGGAGCTGGCTGACCCGGCTGGGCATCGAGCACCTCGCCGACGTGGAGGCCCGCGCCATGTCCTGGGGGCAGCAGAAGCTGTTGGAGCTGGCCGGCGTCCTGATGAGCGACCCGGAGACCGTCCTGCTCGACGAGCCGGCGGGCGGGGTCAACCCGGCGCTGCTCGACCGCATCGGCGGCCTCGTCCGCGAGCTCAACGCCGAGGGGCGCACCTTCGTGATCGTCGAGCACAACATGGACCTCGTGATGAGCATCAGCGACCACATCGTGGTCTTCGACCGCGGCCGGCCCATCGCGGAGGGCCCGCCGTCCGTCATCCGCTGCGACGAACGCGTGCTGGGGGCCTACCTTGGCGTCTGAGATCGAACTCATCGACATCCAGGCCGGCTACGGGCGGGCCGCCCCGGTGCTGCGCGGTCTGACCGTCGCCGTGCCGGCCGGCACGATCGTCTGCCTCGTCGGCCCGAACGGCGCCGGCAAGTCGACCGTGCTGAAGGTGGCGAGCGGCCTGCTCGCGCCCCGCTCCGGACGGATCCTGGTCGGTGGCCGGGAGGTCACCGGCCAGGGCCCGCAGCGGATGCTCGCCGCCGGGGTCGCGCACGTCCTGCAGGGGCACAGCGTGTTCCGGGAGATGACGGTGGCCGAGAACGTGCTCCTCGGCGGCTACACGCTGAAGAACAAGGCGTTCATCGCCGAGCGGGTGGAGTTCGTCAAGGAGCTCTTCCCGGTGGTGGCCGACCGGTGGGACAGCCTCGCCGGGCTGCTCTCCGGCGGCCAGCAGAAGCAGGTCGAGTTCGCCCGCTCGCTCATGGTGGACCCGAAGGTCGTCCTGTTGGACGAGCCGTCGATGGGGCTCGACCCGAAGGCCACCGCCACGGTCTTCGAGCAGGTCGTCCGGATGCGCGACGCCGGCACCGCCGTGCTGCTGGTCGAGCAGAACGCCCGGCGCGCGTTGGAGACGGCGGACCTCGGCTGCGTGCTCGACCTCGGCCGGGTGCACATCTCCGGCCCGGCGTCGGAGCTGCTGGCCGACCCGCAGCTCGGTGAGCTCTATCTCGGCGGGCGGCCCGCCGAGCCCCCGGTCACCCCGAAGGCCTGATCCGATCGGCACCACCGCACCACCGACATAGGTGGGCCCGGCGCGGCCGGTAAGCGCTTACCGGCCGCCCGGGCCGACGAGGTTCGTGGCACAGAGAGGTGTACGCGATGTCGAGACCACGACGCGTCGCCGCCGCGACCGCCGCCCTCGTGGCGGCCGGTCTGCTGGCGGGCGCCGCGGCACCACCCGCCGCGGCCGGCCAGCCCGGCCCGCGCGACGTCCACCCGTCCCTGCGAGAGAACCTGGTCGCCTTCTACGACTTCGACCACCCGGTCCCCGGCGACCCGGCGTTGGAACGCGACCAGGGCCGCTCGGGCACCGAGATCGAGCTGGTCAACGGGGGCGCCCAGATGCGCGTCCACGACCGGGCGTACGCCGGCAGCGGCCGGGCGCTGCAGACTCGGCAGGTCGAGCCGACCGTCGCCGGCAACGACGACTGGAAAGCCGGCACCTGGTCGACCAGCGGTGTCCGCACGCTGCGGCCATTCAACGCCGTGGCCGGCGCCACCGTCATGGGCTGGTTCAAGATGGGCATGACCAGCCCTCGGCCGAACTCCACCACCGCCAACCCCGACGACCTGTTCAACGCGATCGGGCTCGCCGGGGTGCTGACCGGCGACTCCGACGGTCACGGCGTCCGGGCGCTGCTCGAACTCATCGACGTCAACGGGGAGCTGCGGCTGGTCGCGCTGGGCCGGCGGCTCGACGGCGGCAACTCGCAGACGTACGCGGCCAACGAGGACTGGCGCCGGCTGCTCCCGGTGGGCGAGTGGGTGCACCTGACCGCCACGTTCGACTTCGCCACGGGCGCCATGGCCCTCTACCGCAACGGCGAGCCGCTGGCCGGGTTCTACACCCGTACCGACGACCCGTGGTCGGTCGGCGGCCCCGGGCCGCACGTCAGCACCGCCACCGACCCCCGCGGCATCAAGATCGGCGGGAGCTATCCGCAGGACACCCGGGAGCAGAACCCGTGCGACTGCCGGATGGACTCGCTGATGTTCCTCGACCGCGTCGTCTCGGCCGGAGACGTCGAGAAGCAGTACCGGCACATGACCGCCCGCCGGCACTGACCCGCCCCCACCACCCGTCCCCGAGAATGGAGTGACCGTGCGCATCTCCACTCGTAGCGCGCGCAGATCGGCGACCACCGCCGTGCTCGCGGCCGCCGCCCTCACCCTGTCCCTGCTGGTCGGGCCGCCCGCCCAGGCCGCCGACCCGATCTACGACCCGATCCCCGAGGCGCAGATCCAGAGCCGCCTCGGGCTCGTCCTGAGCGAGTACGCCTCCTTCCCGAAGTCGGAGCCGACGCCCGCCCCGACCGACCAGCGGCTCGTGCGGCAGGCCCGGATCAACACCATCATGGAGATCCCGGACGGCTCCGGCCGTCGGGCTGTACCGGACCTCAACGGCCGGCTCTACGTGGTCCGCAACGGTGTGCCGCACGTCTACCTCGACGTCGCCGCGGCCTTCGCGCCCGAGTTCTTCTCCGGCCGTGGTCTCGGCCAGGGCTTCGGCTACGTGGCGTTCCACCCGGACTTCAAGCGCAGCGGCAAGTTCTACACCGTCCACACCGAGCAGGCGTCGCTGGCGACCGAGGTGCCCGACTGGTCGCAGACCGGCACCATCTACCACGGTGTGATCACCGAGTGGACGGCCAGCGACCCCGCCGCCGACACCTTCGCCGGCACCCGCCGCGAGGTGCTGCGCATCGGTTTCGGCGGCCAGGTCCACGGCATCCAGGAGATCAACTTCAACCCGACCGCGAAGAAGCGCGACGCCGACTACGGCATGCTCTACATCGCTGCCGGCGACGGCGGGCTCGGCGTCCGCAACACCGACCCGCAGAACCTGGCGCTTCCGCACGGCAAGCTGCTGCGGATCGACCCGCTGGGCACCAACGCGGCCAGCCGGCGGTACGGGATCCCGCCGTCGAACCCGTTCGTCGGCCGGGCCGGGGCGCTCGGCGAGATCTACGCGGTCGGATTCCGGGATCCGCACCGGTTCAGCTGGGACCGGCAGACCGGCAAGCTGTACCTCGGCCACATCGGTGAGCACGCCATCGAGGCGATCTACGAGGTGCGGGCCGGCGACAACTTCGGGTGGAGCGAGCGCGAGGGGGCGTTCGTCTTCGACAAGGCGTCCACCCGCCCGTGCGACAAGCTCTTCCCGCTGCCCGAGGACGACGCGCAGCACGGCTACACCTACCCGGTGGCCGCGTACGACCACGACCCGGCGCCGGGCTGGAACTGCACCTCGGACGTCGGGGTCGCGGTGGCCGGTGGCTTCGTCTACCGGGGCCGGGACGTGCCGGCGCTGCGCGGCAAGTACGTCTTCGGTGACCTGGTCGACGGGCGCGTGCTCTACACCGAGGCCAAGGAGATGCGGCGCGGGCAGGGCCTGGCCCCGATCCACCGGCTGGCCCTCTTCGACACCGCCGGCAACCCGGTGCGGATGCAGGACCTGTCCGGCGTCGGCGCGCCCGGCGACCCGAACCGGGTGGACCTGCGCTTCGGCACCGACGCGCAGGGTGAGCTGTACATCCTCGCCAAGGCCAACGGCAAGGTGTGGAAGGTGACCGGCACGCGGGAGTTCGCCGCCACGAAGCCCGGCAACACCAAGGTCAAGGACACCATGCGGCCGAGCAACTGGGCCCCGGTGACCCCGTCGAAGTGGCAGTTCACCGGCGAGCAGGTCATCCTCGCCGAGGCGGGCGTGCAGCGGCCAGGCCCGCGCCGGCCGTTCGAGTACGCCGTGCTCACCGCCGGGCCGGAGTTCGGCGCCGTGGACGTCACCGCCGAGGTGCGGCTGGACACGCCGGTCGAGGTGACCAACCGGGACGTCATCATCGTCTTCGGCTACCGGTCGGACACGGAGTTCTACTACGCCCACGTGTCGACGGACAACACGATCCTGCCGCACAACGGCATCTTCAAGGTCAACAACGCGGACCGGGAGCGCATCGACCACCAGTGGAACGGCCGCTCCCGTGGCGCCGCCCCGGCCATCGTGGACGCCGACTGGCACACCGTCCGGGTCCGGCACCTGCCGGCGACCGGGGAGATCGCGGTCTATCTCGACGGGGCGAAGGACCCGCTGATGACCGCGAAGGACACCACGTTCGGCTCGGGCCGGGTGGGCTTCGGCTCGTTCGACAACGTCGGGCGGATGCGTGACCTCACCGTACGCGGCACGCCGGCGACCTGACCGGCCGCCGGCCGGGCGGGGGAGCGGCGGCAGCGTGGCCGCCGCTCCCCACCCGGGGTGGCCCGGCCGGCCGCGGATCGGCTCAGGACGGTGCGCGGGGAGTGCTGGCCCGGACCACCACCTCGCCGCCGACCCGGCGCACGCGGGGACGCGCGACGTCGTCCTCAAGGGCCAGGCGGACGGCGAGCGCGCCGATCTCCTCCAGGGGGATCCGCACGGTGGTCAGCCCGGGGTTCACGTCGCGCAGGGTGGCGATGTCGTCGAAGCCGGCGACGGCCATCGTGGTCGCCGGCTCCAGACCCCGGTCGCGCATCGCGGCCATCGCGCCCACGGCCATCACGTCGTTGACCGCGAACACACAGGTCACATCGGGCTCCCGGTCGAGCAGCCGGTGCATGGCGTCGTAACCGCCGTCGCGGGTGAACGGCCCGGGCACGATGTGGTCCGGGTCGAGCCGGCCGCCCCGCCGGGTCAGCGCGTCGCGGAAACCGGCCACCCGCTCGTCCGCGGTGAGCAGGTCGCCCGGGCCGCCGAGCACCGCGAACCGGCGGTGACCGAGGTCGTGCAGGGCCTCGCCGAGGTTCCGCGCGCCGCCGTGGTTGTCGATCGAGATGGTGTCGACCGGAAGCCGGGGCTGGCTCACGGCCACGGCCCGGCCGCCCTCGGCCTCGAACGCGGCCAGCTCGTCGGCGAGCCGGTCGGTGGCGGCGCGGTCGTCGGTGCGGCTGCCGACGACGATCACCACGCTGGCCCAGTGTCGCCGGAACGCGCCGACGTAGTCGGTCTCCGCGCCCGGTCTCCGTTGGGTGCTGGCCATGGTGACCAGCAGGCCGTTCGCCCCCGCCTCGCGCATCACACCGGCGGCGACGGCGGAGAAGTAGGGGTCGGCGATGTCGTGCAGCGACAGGCCGACGATGTCGGTCCGGCCCCGGGCCATCGCCTGCGCGTGCGCGTTGGGGGAGTAGCGCAGCTCGGCCGCGGCGCGGAGCACCCGCTCGCGCAGCTTCTCTCCCACCACCCGGTTGGCGCTGCCGTTCAGGGCCCGGGAGGCGGTGGCCAGCGACACTCCGGCGTGGCGCGCCACGTCGTGCAGCGTGACGGAACCGGTCACGGAACCTGTCCTTCCCGAACTCGATCGCGGGCGGAGATCGCGTGCCGCCAGCGTAGGAATCCCCGGATCGACCGTCAAACCGTGGACTGGGCCGTTGGCCTGCTGGTCCACGCCCCGGTCGTACCGTCGTCGCCGCCCCCGACCGTCCACGGTGGACGGCTCTTGCCCTGGCGGCGGACTCTGCCATACCGTTCCGGTAAGCGCTTTCCCAAGGAGGTCGTCGATGGCCGCTCGCAAGCTCGGCGTGGTGATGAACGGGGTGACCGGCCGGATGGGTTACCGGCAGCACCTCGTGCGATCCGTCCTCGCCATCCGGGAGCAGGGCGGCGTCGCGCTCTCCGACGGCACCCGCGTGCAACTCGAACCCCTGCTCGTCGGCCGGAACGAGACGAAGCTGCGGGAGATCGCCGAACGCCACGACCTGCCCCGCTGGACCACCGACCTGGACGCCGCCCTGGCCGACGCCGACTTCCCGGTCTACTTCGACGCCCAACTCACCCAGGTCCGGGAGAAATCCCTGATCAAGGCGATGGACGCCGGCCGCCACGTCTACACCGAGAAGCCCACCGCCGAGTCACTCACCGGCGCGCTCGACCTCGCCCGGCACGCCCGCCGCGCCGGGGTTAAGAACGGTGTGGTGCACGACAAGCTCTACCTGCCCGGGCTGCTGAAGCTCAAGCGGCTGGTCGACGGCGGGTTCTTCGGCCGGATCCTGTCCGTGCGCGGCGAGTTCGGCTACTGGGTCTTCGAGGGTGACTGGCAGCCGGCACAGCGTCCGAGCTGGAACTACCGCGCGCAGGACGGCGGCGGCATCGCGCTGGACATGTTCCCGCACTGGAGCTACGTGCTGGAGAACCTCTTCGGCCCGGTGCGGGCGGTTACCGCGCGGGTCGTCACGCACATCCCGCACCGCTGGGACGAGCAGGGCAAACGCTACGACGCCACCGCCGACGACGCCGCGTACGCCATCTTCGAACTCGACGGCGGCATCGTCGCGCAGGTCAACTCGTCCTGGGCGGTGCGGGTCAACCGGGACGAGCTGGTGGAGTTCCAGGTCGACGGCACCGACGGCAGCGCGGTCGCCGGGCTGCACCGCTGCCGGGTGCAGCCGCGGGCGGTCACCCCGAAGCCGGTGTGGAACCCGGATCTGGTCGAGACCCAGCGGTTCCGGGACCAGTGGCAGGAGGTGCCCGACAACGCGGTGCTCGACAACGGCTTCAAGGCCCAGTGGGAGCAGTTCGTCCGGCACGTCGTCGAGGACGCGCCCAACCCGTACGACCTGCTGTCCGGCGCGCGTGGCGTCCAGCTCGCCGACGCCGGCCTGCGCTCCTCGCGGGAGGGCCGCCGCGTCGAACTGCCGGAGCTGACGTCATGAGCGAGCGCAGCGAGCGAATCGTCGGGCACAGGGTGTTTGTGCCTCAGGCCGGCGCCGACCGAAGGGAGGTGCCGGTATGAGCAGGCGTAGCGAGCGAATCGTCGGGCACAGGGTGTTTGTGCCTCAGGCCGGCGCCGACCGAAGGGAGGTGCCGGCATGAGCGCGGTGGTGTGGTTGCCGCGCGGCGACGGGTCGCTGGAGGAGCGCCGGCTCGCCGAGCCGGCGCGCCGGGACCGGCCCGTCACCCCGATCACGTCGCGGGTCGCGTTCGCCGCGGCGCACGTGGTGGCCGACCCGTTCGGCGACAACGTGCCGGGCGCGCCGGCGGCGGTGGACTGGGAGTCCACTCTCGCGTTCCGCCGGCACCTCTGGTCGTACGGGCTCGGGGTGGCCGAGGCGATGGACACCGCCCAGCGCGGTATGGGGCTCGACTGGGCGACCACCCGCGAGCTCATCGACCGCAGTGCCGCCGCCGCCCGCGAGGTCGGTGGCCGCATCGCGGCGGGCGCCGGCACCGACCACGTTCCCGCCGACCTGGCCACGCTGGACGAGGTCACCGCCGCCTACGAGGAGCAGGCCGAGGTCGTGGAGGCCAGCGGGGCGCAGGTCATCCTGATGGCCAGCCGGCAACTGGCCCGACTCGCCGGTGGTCCCGAGGACTACGCGAAGGTCTACGACCGGCTGCTCACCCAGGTGTCCCGTCCGGTGATCCTGCACTGGCTCGGGCCGATGTTCGACCCGGCGCTGAACGGCTACTGGGGTTCGGCGGATATCCCCACGGCCACCGCGGCGCTGCTCGACCTGATCCGCCGGCACGCGCACCGGGTCGACGGGGTGAAGGTGTCGCTGCTCGACGCCGGGCACGAACGGGAGCTGCGGGCCGCCCTGCCCGCGGGCGTACGCCTCTACACCGGTGACGACTTCAACTACCCGGAGCTGATCCGGGGAGACCGCACCCATCACAGTGACGCCCTGCTCGGCATCTTCGCGGCGATCGCGCCGGCCGCGTCCGGTGCCCTGCAGGCGCTGGACCGGGGCGACCTGGCCGGCTACGACGCGGCCTTCGCGCCGACGGTGCCGCTGGCCCGGCACATCTTCGGCACGCCGACCTGGTACTACAAGACGGGCATCGCGTTCCTGGCCTGGCTCAGCGGCCACCAGCCGGGCTTCACGATGGTCGCCGGGTTGCAGAGCGCCCGCGGCGTGGTGCACCTCGCCGACCTGGCCCGCCTCGCCGACGACGCCCGGCTGCTGCCCGACCCGGACCTCGCCGCCGCGCGGCTGCGCGCGTTCCTCGACGTCGCCGGGGTGACCCGGTGACCGGCCCGGTGCGGTCCACCGTGGACGACGCCGTCGACGTGCCCTCGGGGCGGCCGGCCCGGACGGCGACGCCGGCGCCCGGTGACCCGGGACTGGCCCGGCTCTCCCTCAACCAGAAGACCACCGACCGGTGGTCGGTGGCCGAGGCGGTCGCCGGCTGCGTACGGGCCGGCCTGCCCGCGATCGGCCTGTGGCGCGAACCGGTGCAGGCGATCGGCACGGCCGCCGCCGCGCGCCTCGTCGCCGCCGCCGGGCTGCGCGTGTCCTCCCTGTGCCGGGGCGGGTTCCTCACCGCCGCCGACCCGTCCGGCCGGGCCCGCGCGCTGGACGACAACCGGCGCGCCATCGAGGAGGCCGCCGAGGTGGGCGCCGCCTGCCTGGTCCTGGTGGTCGGCGGGCTGCCGGAGGGCTCCCGTGACCTGGCCGGGGCACGCGAGCGGGCCGCCGACGGGATCGCCGAGCTGGTCCCGTACGCGGCCCGGCACGGCGTGCGGCTCGGTCTGGAGCCCATGCACCCGATCTTCTGCGCCGATCGGGGCGTGCTCTCCACCCTCGGCCAGGCCCTCGACCTCGCCGAGCGGTTCCCGGCGGAGCAGGTCGGCGTGGTCGTCGACACCTTCCACGTCTGGTGGGACCCGGACGTCCTGCCCCAGATCGCGCGTGCCCGGGGCCGGATCGTGAGCTTCCAGGTCTGCGACTGGATCACCCCGCTGCCGCCGGACGCCCTGCTCTCCCGGGGCATGATGGGTGACGGGCACATCGACTTTCGGCTGCTGCGCCGGGCCGTCGAGGCGGCCGGCTACTCCGGGGACATCGAGGTGGAGATCTTCAACGCCGACGTGTGGGCCGCCGATCCCGACGCGGTCGTGGCGACGCTGAGCCGCCGCCACGTGAGCGAGGTGCTCGACGGCTGAGCGGCGTGGCCGGGCCCCGACAGCGCCACGGCCGCGCCGGGGCCCGGCCACGAGGGCGACCGGGCCGGGCTCAGAGCACCTGGGAGAGGAACCGGCGCAGTCGCGGGTGCCCGGCCGCCTCGAAGATCGCCGCTGGCTCGCCGGTCTCCAGCACCACCCCACGGTCCATGAAGGCCACCGTGTCGGCGACCTCCCGGGCGAAGCCCATCTCGTGGGTGACCACCACCATGGTCATGCCGCCGGACGCGAGGTCGGCCATCACGCCCAGCACACCCTTGACGAGCTCCGGGTCCAGCGCGCTGGTCGCCTCGTCGAAGAGCATCACCTGGGGCTGCAGGGCCAGGGCACGCGCGATGGCGACGCGCTGCTGCTGCCCGCCGGACAGGTGCGCCGGCCGGGCGTCGGCCTTGGCGGCCAGCCCGACGAGGTCCAGCTGGGCCCGGGCGACGGCGACCGCCTCCTCCTCGGGCAACCGCCTGATCCGGCGCAGCGCGAGGGTGACGTTGCGCAGCACCGTCATGTGCGGGAAGAGGTTGAACTGCTGGAACACCATCCCGACGCGCTGCCGCAGGGCGTCCGGGTCGTCGGCCAGCACGCTGCGCCCGTCGAGCAGCACGTCGCCACGGTCCGGCTCGATGAGCCGGTTGATGGTCCGCAGCAAGGTCGACTTGCCGGAGCCGGACGGTCCGATGACGCAGGCCGTCTCGCCGCGCGCCACGTCCAGGTCCACTCCGCGCAGCACCCGGTGGGAGCCGAAGGCGAGGTGGACGTCGCGGACGCCCAGGCTGACCGAGGTGCTGGTGTCGGTGCTCATCGTTGACTCCCTCCGGCCGCGCCGGGCAGCGCCAAATCGGCGTCGTCGATGTCGTCGGCCGGAGCCCCGGCCGGGCGGCCGTGCCGCAGTCGCCGGTCGATCGCGTTGACCACGTGGGTCAGCGGCACGGTGAGCGCCAGGTAGAAGAGTCCGGCCAGCAGGAGCGCGGACTCGTTGCCGGTGGTCGCCGCGTAGTCCTGACCGATCCGGAACAGCTCCCGCTCGCTGGCCACCAAGCCGAGGAAGTAGACCAGGCTGGAATCCTTGATCAACGCGATGAGCTGGTTGACCCAGGCGGGCAGGACCCGGCGTACGCCCTGCGGGATGATCACCACCCGCATCGCCTCACCCCAGGAGAAGCCGAGCGCGCGGGCGCCCTCCAACTGGGCCGCCTCGACCGACTGGATGCCGGAGCGGAAGATCTCTCCGATGTAGGCGGCGGCGATCAGCGACAGCGCCAGGATGCCCAGCGGGTACGGGTCGGGACCCCACACCTGCATCCCGAGCGGGGCCAGCCCGACGCCGATCAGCAGGATCGTCGCGGCCGCCGGCAGGCCCCGGAACACGTCGGTGTAGACGCGGGCCGGCCAGCGCAGCCAGCGGGTGCGGGTGATGCCGGCGACCGCCAGCAGCAGGCCCAGCACCGAGCCGAGCAGGGCGGCGGAGACCGCCAGGATCAGCGTGTTGGGCAACCCGACGGTCAGCATCTCGGGTAGCGCCTCGCGCATCGACTCCCAGTCGAAGAACGTCTCCCACAGGGTGCGCAACGGATCCATCAGGTTCCTCTCCTACCGCCCCGCTCGCTCGTACTCGTCTGCCGTCAGGACGCGGCCGAGGCCGACGCCGTCGCGGCCGGAGCCGCCACCGTGCCGCTGCCGGGCTTGAAGTCCGCCGGAACCGGCCGGCCCGGGTAGTACTCGGCCTGCAGCCTGCTCCACGTGCCGTCCGCGATCACCTCGTCGAGGCCCTTGTTGAGCGCCTCGCGCAGCTTGTCGTTGCCCTTCGCCACCGCGTACGCCGTGGGCGCCGGGCTGAGCTCCTTCGCCGCGACGGTGATCTTGCCGCCGCTGTCCGCCGCGGACTTCTCGCCGATCTCGGCCGGGGCGATCCAGGCGTCGGCGGTGCCGGCCTTGAGCTGGTTGATCGCGCCGTTGTAGTCCGGCACCCGCACCGGGTCGAGGCCCTTGCCGGTGGCGTAGTCGTCCTGGACGGTGCCCTGCACGACCACCACCCGCTTGCCCGAGAGCTGGTCGAAGCCGGTGATCGGGGAGCCGGCCGGGACGTCGAGTCCGAAGTAGCCGAAGTCGTAGCCGTTGCCGAAGTCGACGGTCTTCTTGCGCGCCTCGGTGATGGTGATCGACGAGCTGCCGACGTCGAACTTGCGGTTGTTGACCTGGGAGAGCAGCGCGGAGAAGTCGGTGCCGACGAACTCCACCTTCAGGCCGATCTTGCCGGCGACCGCGGTGAGCAGGTCGTTGTCGAAGCCGGTGAACGTACCGTCCTTCAGGTACACGTTCGGGGGCGCGTCGGTCAGGGTGCCGGCGCGCAGCACACCGGGCTGAAGCAGCCCGTACGGGTTGTCCGCCGCGCTGGACGAGGCGTCGTCGCCGCACGCGGTGAGGGCGGTCGCGCCGAGGACGGCGGCCACGCCGAGGGCGGCCACCCGGGTCAGGGCAGGAAGGAATCGCACAGGTGTCTCCGGAGGGTGTTCGGTGGCGGGGCACGGACGTGCGCCGCCGACGGTGCGCCGGAGGGCGTACCGCGGGATCGATCAGGAAAAGGAGGTGCGGCGCGTCAGCGCGGGGCGCCGGGGCGACACGCGGCGCTGCAGACCCACATCATGTCGACGTGCCGACGCCGGGTCAGTGCCGGCGGCGCGGCGAAGCCGAACGATGGGGTGGTGATGCGGGACATGCGGCTCTCCTGGGTCGTTGTTGACCTGGGAACCAGGCCACGCTTGCACCGGAGGTCGCTCCGGTGCCCGGTCCTCACCCGGGGCACCCCACCGCGGAGGAGGGTTGCCGGCCAGCAAGCCGGGGCTACGCGCTGGCACTCATGACCTGCGGCGAGGTTAGCACTCCGTGACCGGCTGCCGTCCAGCCGTTATGACCACCCTCACGCCGCGCACCCCGGCCGCCGACCGGTCGCCGGGCCGTTGTGGTCCCGGTGGGTGTCCGCGACCGGCCTCGACCGCCGCGCGCCGTCGATAGAGTGGCGGTGGAGACCGGCGGACAGGGGGGTCGCGCCACGCCACGGAGCCCCGCCGTGCCGCCCGCCCGCAGAGAGGTGGTCGTGTCATGACGGCTAACCGGGACCTCGTCGCCCGCGCCTTCGCGGACTGGTCCGCCGGCACCGCGCCGATCAGCGACCTCTTCGCCCCCGACATGCGGTGGGAGGTCGTCGGCCACTCGGTGGTGGCGGGGACCTACCAGGGCGCCGAGGACTTCCGCACCCGGGCGATGGAGCCGTTCAACGCCCGGTTCGGCGAGGACAGCCCGTACCGCCCGGTGAACCTGCGGGCGATCTACGAGGACGCCGACGCGAACACCGTCATCACCGTGTTCGACGGTGCCGGGGTGACGGTGGACGGCTCCACCTACGAGAACACCTACGCGTGGTTCCTGACCTTCCGCGACGGCAAGGTGGTCGACGGCGTCGCCTTCTTCGACAGCTTGGCCTTCAACGAGCTCTGGCGGCTCCCGCCGCGCGGCTGACGGCGCGGATCACTCCGCGGCCCGCAGCTCGTGCCGGGTGCCCTCGGCGTGCACGTTCCAGCGACGGCCGAACGCGGGCAGCCCGTCGAGCCGGATCCAGCCGAACGGCTCCGGAATGTGCGGGTCGACGACCAGCCGACCCTCGACGGCATCCAGGCCGAGCAGCGTACGCAGGAACAGCAGCGGCGCCCCACTGGCCCACGCCTGCGGGTTGCACGCCGTGGGGTAGGGGACCGGCCGCAGGCCGAACGCGCGGTCGTAACCGGAGAACGCCTCGGGCAGCCGGTGCGCGGAGAACGTCGCCGCCTCCAGCATCGACGTGATGATCCGGTGCGCCTCATCGTGGTGGCCGTAGCGGGCGAGACCCGCGGCGATGAGCGCGTTGTCGTGCGGCCAGACCGTGCCCAGGTGGTAGCCGATGGGGTTGTAGCCCCGGTCGGCGGTGGACAGCGTCCGCACGCCCCAGCCGGAGAACATCTCCTCCGACATCAGCTGGTACGCCACCGCGCGGGCCCGCTCCGGCGGCACGATGCCGCTCCACAGCAGGTGCCCCATGTTCGAGGTCATCGAGTCGATCTGCCGCCCGTCCCCGTCCAGGCCGATGGCGTAGTAGCCGCCACGGTCGGGGACCCAGAAGTCGCGGTCGAACCGGTCGCGCAGGGCCGCCGCCTCGGTCCGCAGTCGCGCGGCCAGCGCCGGGTCCTGCCACGGCCCGGCGGCGAGTTCGGCCGTCCGCAGCTTCGCGTCGTACGTGTACCCCTGCGTCTCGCAGGTCGCGATCGGCAGCGTCGGGATGGTCCCGTCGGCGAACTGGACCCCGTCGTGGGAGTCCCGCCAGCACTGGTTGCCCAGGCCCTGCGTCGAGCGGGTCGCGTAGCCCACGTAGCCGCGCCCGTGCAGGTCACCGCACTCGTCGATCCAGCGCAGCGCGGCCTCGGCGTTCGGCCGCAGCTCGCGGACCAGCGCGTCGTCGCCGGTCCAGCGCCAGTACTCGGACAGCAGCACCAGCCACAGCGGGGTGGTGTCGGCGCCACCGTAGTAGGGCTGGTAGGGCTTGATGCCGAGCTGTGTCAGCTCCCCGGTCCGGTACTCGTGGAAGATCTTTCCCGGCTCGCGGTCGGTGAAGTCGTCGTACTCGCGGGCCTGGTGCGCGGCCAGCACCAGCAGGGCGCCCCGCGCCAGGTGCGGACCGAACGCGACGGTCTGGTAGGAGGTGATCAGCGTGTCCCGGCCGAAGACGGTCATGAACCAGGGCAGCCCCGCCGCGAGCAGGACGACCGGCTCGTCCCGGATGCGCTTCTCGATCCGCATCGACACCAGGTCGGCGCCGGACTTCCGGTACACCGTGACCAACTGGTCGGATCGGCTGCTGAGCGTCGGCGCCGTCGCCAGCCACTGGGTGGACGGGTCCTCGGCGTCCCGTTCGAAGGCGTCACCGAAGCCACGCGCCACCGGCTCGAGGTCCAGCCCGCCGCAGTGCACCGGCACCCGCAGCTCGCACTCCCACGCCTGCCCCCGGTCGAGTCGCAGGCGCCAGACCAGCGAGTCGCCGTCGACCAGGTCCGCGGCCGGGTTGACGGCCACCCGCACCGACGTGGCGTAGCCGCCGTTGCGGTAGGTGAACCGCAACGCCGACCCGTCCGGCTCGTGCCGTCGGACGATCCCGGCGGACCGGTCGCGCACCGACTCCTTGATCTCGAAGAGGTCGGCGAAGTCGGTGCCGACGGCGAGGCGCAGCTGGAACTCGACCGGCTCCGGGCCGAAGTAACGCAGCTCGATCCGCTCGTAGAGGCCGTCGCCCACGAAGCGCTGCCGCCGCACCCCGACCCGGTTCGGGGGCAGGCCGGGCAGGCCGGCGTTGGCGAGGAAGAACGCGGCGGAGAACGGGTCGACGGTGCCGGACGCGAGCACGAGCAGCGGCTCGTCGTCGATGGTGAGTTCCCACCGGTCGAGAAAGCGGGTGTCGTCGTGCACCAGCCCACCGATGGAGCCCTTGGGCACGTCACCGCGGGCGTCGGAGAACATGAAGGTGCGACCCTCGAGCACGCTGACCGCGTCCGGTCCCAACTCGGGCGGCAGATCGCGGCACGCTCCGCTGTGGGTGGTCTGACCGTCGTCCGGCCACGGCTGCGCCGGGGTGCGTCGCCTCTCCGCCGCCGTCACGTCCACCCCCCAGCCGGGCACCGGACCTGCCGTCACCGTCGCCCAGCCTAGGCGCCGGTCGGGCACCGGGGTCGCGGCATCGGCCGAGGTTCACCCGGTGCCCGACCGAAGGGACGACCCCGCACGCCGTGCGGGCGGCCGGCTCCGCGAAGGGCTCTCCCGGCCGGGCGCCTCGGGTTTCGTGCCGAACCGGCCCGGCTGACCGTGTTCCGCCTGCACGGCCCGCCGTCAGCCGCGACAGTGGAGTCGGAAGCCGGCGGCTGACGCGGGGGTGCGGGGTGACGGGGGACGTGGAGGCGCTCGTCCTGCTCGTGGTGCTGGCCACCACCGTGCTGGTCGGCACCACGATCGGCGGCCGCTACCGGGTCGCCCCGCCCGTCCTGCTCATCGGCATGGGTGCGCTGCTGGCGCTCGTCCCGCCGCTGTCGCACGTCGTCCTCGCCCCCGAGGTCGTGCTGGTGCTCTTCCTGCCCGCGATCCTCTACCGGGAGGCCCTGGTCACGAGCCTGCGCGAGGTGCGCAACAACCTCGTGGTCATCGCCCTGCTCTCCGTGGTGCTGGTGGGGCTGACGACGTTCACCGTGGCGGTGGCCGCGCAGGCGCTGGGCGTGGACCCGGCGGCGGCCTGGGTGCTCGGCGCCGTCCTGGCCCCGACCGACGCCGCGGCGGTCTCCGGTCTCGCGAAGCGGATGCCCCGCCGGCTGCTCACCACCCTGCACGCCGAGAGCCTCATCAACGACGGCACCGCGCTGGTGCTCTTCTCCGTCACGGTCGGCCTGCTCGTCGGCGACGCCGTGCCGAGCCCGCTCGCCCTCGTCGGGGAGATCAGCCTCTCCTTCGTCGGCGGCATCGTCGCCGGGCTGGTGGTCGGCCTGATCGTGGTCCAGCTCCGCCGGCACATCGACGACCCGCTGCGCGAGGGTGCGCTGAGCGTCCTCACTCCCTTCGGCGGGTTCCTGCTCGCCGAGACCTTCCACGCCAGCGGTGTGCTCGGCACGGTGGTGGCCGGCCTGGTCCTCGCGTACGCCGGACCGCGGGTGATCCGCGCCCGCTCCCGGGTGCTGGCCTACGACTTCTGGGACCTCTCCACGTTCCTGATCAACGGTGGGCTGTTCGTGCTGCTCGGCATGCAGATCCCACGCGCGGTGCGCGGTGTCACCAGCGTCTCCACCCCACGGGCGCTGGTCATCGCGCTGGTGGTCACCCTCGTGGTGGTGGGTACCCGGCTGGCCTGGGTGCTGTTCACCCCGTACGCGTTCCGGCTGGTCTATCGGGGCAGGTCGGCGCGGCCGGAGAACCGGGTGCCGTGGCGGATCCGGGTCGTGGCCGGCTGGTCGGGCTTCCGCGGCGCGGTCTCCCTGGCCGCGGCGCTGGCGGTGCCGCTGGCCATGACGAACGGCCGGCCCGTGGGGGAGCGGGATCTCATCATCTTCTCCACGGCGGTGGCCATTCTGTCGATCATGCTCGTGCAGGGGACGACCCTGCCGCTGGTGGTGCGCTGGGCCGGCCTGATGGGCGACCAGCAGCGGGTCGACGAAGTGCGACAGGCCCGCATCCGGGCCGGGGAGGCCGGTCTCGCGGCCCTGCCGGAGGTGGCCGCCGACGTCGGCGCCGACGAGGAGGTGGTCGCCCGGGTCCGGACGGACTACCAGGCGCTGCTCGACGACGTCCGGGCCGCCGACGACGAGGAGTGCGACACGCCGCAGGCCCGGGAACTCGAACGGCAACTGCGGCTCGGCGTGCTGGAACACAAACGGCGGGAACTCACCCGGATGCGGGACGCCAACGAGATCGACGACGTCGTCCTGCGGGAGCTCCAGGCCGTCCTGGACATCGAGGAGATCCGCCTGCTCGGGCCGACCGCGCCCGAGTAGGAGCACCCGGCCGCTCATGCGGTTGTGGTGGGGCACGGACGGTGTGCGCCGCCGCGTACCGGGCACCGCAACCGCATGAGCGACCGCTACCGGGCGAGGGTCACCAGCGGGTGGGCGGGGGTGGCGGGACGACCGGCGGGCGGTCGTCACAGGTGATGGTGTTGGGCAGCTGCCAGGCGGCGAGCCAGCCGCCGTCGTTGCCCCCGAGGTCGGTCAGCCCGAACTCGGAGCCGGCCGGGGTGAAGTGGAACGACCCGCAGTTGTTGACCCCCACGGCGCCCACGTTGCGGGCGTCCACGTTCTGGAAGCTCGCGCCGCCGGCGGTCCGGGCGCTCACCACCGACGTGCCGGTGCCGTCGACCCGGATGTCCCGGAAGTGCACGTTCCTGATCGAGTAGAGGTCCTTCACCGACCACTCGCTGACCAGCATGATCGCGTTGTACGTGCTGTCCAGGTACGCGTCGCCGACCACCTCGATGCGGGCGTCGATGCTGCGCTCCAGCGCGTACAGCCAGATCGCGCCGAGGCCGATGTTCCAGTTCAGTTCGTAGGTGCCGGCGCGCGCGGTGGTGTTGCCGGTGATCCACAGGTGCCCGGCGAACGGCTCCGCGCCGAAGCGGGACCCGACCTGCAGCGCGCTGCCCTCGCGGACCGGGTCGGCGATCAGGTTGTGCGAGACCGTGTTGTCCGTGCCGCCGTAGATCGCGATGCCGTTGGCCAGCACCGGCGACTGCACCGTGTTGTGGTCGAAGGTGTTGCGCGCGTTCGCCGTCGCCTCCGACCACATCGCCAGGCCGTCGTCGCCGGTGTTGCGCACGAAGGTGTGCGCGACCACCGAGTCCGTCACCCCGGTGTGGAAGTTCAGCGCGTCGGCGATCTGGTCGACGATGATGCTGTTGGTCACCCGCACGTTGCGCATCGGCCCGTCGAACCACAGGCCCACCTTGGTGTGCCGGATGTGCAGGCCGTCGATCGTGGAGTCGCTCATCGCGCCCCCGATGCCGTTGACCTGGTCGGTGTCGATCCGCTCCCGGACGTCGCCCTCGATCGCGAAGCCGGAGAGGTGCACGTTGCGGCTGCCGCCGTCGGCGGCGTCGCGCCCGTAGAAGCCGACCCCGGTGTGCACCGAGCCGTCCGGCGCGGGGCGGGGCAGGGTGACCTGACGGCCCTTGACGATCGTGTGCCAGTTGCCGGCGCCCTCGATCGTCACGTCGTCGACGATGATGTGCCGGTTGACCTGGAACGTGCCGGGCGGCAGGTAGACGTCCAGGCCGGTGCGCTTGGCGAACGCGATGGCCCGTTCGATCGCCGGGGCGGAGTCGCGCCGGCCGGTCGGGTCGGCGCCGAAGGCGAGCACGTTGGCGGCCAGCAGCCGCACCCGGGGCGGGGCGACCAGCTCCGAGTCGAGCAGGTCGATCACCGTCCAGGCCGCGGCGGTGCCGGCCGGGGCGGTGAGCCGGATCCGGTCACCGGCCCGGTAGGTGCGGCCGAGCAGCAGGCGCTGCTCGTCGTAGAAATGACTGGGCCGGAACGGCTTCTGGATGGTCGGGAACGGGGTGGTGGCGGCCGGGACGCAGGAGCACTCGGTGATCCACCAGTCCGGGTGCAGCAGGTCCGCGTTGGGGTCGTTGCTGAACGGGTACTGGTTGTAGAGCCAGGCGTACTCCGAGGTCAGCGTCATGGTGCGGATCCGCTTGCCGTTGACGGCGACGTCCAGCGGCGCGGTGATCCCGCCGCCGGAGGGCGCGTCGGGGATGCTGTACCGCACGGTGATCGCGTTGGCGGCCGCCGGCAGGGTGAACTCGACGTGCCGGCCGGGGAGCAGCTTGACCGCCCGCCGGCCGGACGCCTCCGACGGCAGCGTGTAGGCCGTCCGGTCCGGCCCGATGACCTCGCCGTTGGTGACGGCGTTCTCCGCCTCCTGCTCCAGGAAACCGACCCGGGCGCCCTTGCCGGCGACCAGCTGCGGATCGAGGGCGGCCCGGGTGACCACCGGCGCGGCGGGCCGGGGCTTGCCGGTGGCGCCGGCCGGGGCGCCGGTCAGCAGACCGACCGCCGTGGCCAGAACCGTCGCGGCGGCGAGCGCCGCGACGGACCGGCGACGACGCCGGGTACGCGGCAGCGCCGCGCGGACGTTTCGCTTCATCAAGGACTCATCTCTGTCTGGTGGTGGGTCGTGCGGCGGCGGGCCGGGGACCCCGACCGGCCGCGGTCAGGCGGCGTGGACCTCGAGCTGGGACAGCTGCCCGGCGGGCCAGCCGGTGTTGCCGGTGAAGCGGATCCGCACGTACCGGCTGGGCACCGCGGTGAAGGTCAGGGTCACCTGGTTGCCGCTCGCCGGGTCGAACACCCGGCCCGCCGGGGCGACCGCCGTGCTCCAGGTGGCGCCGTCCGTGCTGCGTTCGACGGAGAGCGTCTGCGTCCGGGTCTGCCAGGCGGCCGACGGGGGCAGCCGCAGCACGACCCGCCCCACGGTGACGGCCGAGCCGAGGTCCACCTGCACCCACTGCGGGAAGGCGTTGTTGGCGCTCTCCCAGTAGGTGTCGGGGTTGCCGTCGACCACGTTGCCGCTGCCGTACGACTGGGTGTGGCTGCTCTCCGCGGTCGGCCGGCCCCGGGCCAGGTCACCCTGCGGGGCCGGGTCGGTGGTCACGGTGACGGCGTTCGACGGCGACGACGCCGCGCCGGTCGTGTCCATCGCGACCACGGTGAAGGTGTACGCGGTGGCGGGGCTCAACCCGGCGACGGTGGCCGAGGTGCCGGTGACCGAGGCGACCGTCTGGCCGGCCCGAATGACCTGGTAGCCGGCGATCCCATCGGCGTCGGTCGAGGCGGTCCACCCCAGTGAGACGCTGGTGGCGCTCTTCCCGGTGACCGTGAGCCCGCCCGGGACGGTCGGCGGGGTGGCGGTGCCGGTGGCCGCGTACACCTCGACCTGGGCGAGTTGGGCGGCGGGCCAGGCGGTGTTGCCGCTGATGGTGACGCGGACGTGGCGGACCGCGGTGCCCGGCACGGTGACGGTGGCGGTGTTACCGGTGGCGGGGTCGAACCGGACGCCGGCTGACCCGGCCAGGGTGACGAACGAGCCGCCGTCGGTGCTGCCCTGCACCGACAGCGTCTGGGTCCGCGCCTCCCAGCCGGCGGGCAGGGCGAGGACCAGGCGGGTGACCGGGTGGGCGGCGCCCAGGTCGACCTGCCACCACTGGGGGAAGGCGCTGTTGGTGCCCTCCCAGTAGCTGCCCCGGTCGCCGTCGACGGCGTTGCCGGCGACGAACGGCCCGTTCTGGCTGCTCGCCGTGGTGGGACGGCCGGCGGCCAGGTTGCCGCTCGGCGGAGGACCGCCGTCGAGCACGGGCGGCGTCGGGCGGACGGCCGTGAGCGGGATCTGGCCCTTGAGCATCCGGCCGCCGTCGGCGGTGATGCGCAGGTAGTAGTCGGCCGAGCAGGCCGTGCCGTCCTCGTCGAGCGCCCGGATGCCGGCACCGGCCGGCGTGGTCGCCTGCGTCTCGCTGGTCTTGGCGATCTGGTTGCCCTCGTTGAACTCGTCGAACATCGAGACGTAGAGGCCCTGCGAGCCGAGGCGGATCATGTTGTAGAGGTGCCGCCAGTAGAAGTCGCCGTGCCGCCGGTGCCCGGCGGACAGGTCGCCCGGCATGACGCACGGCTGGTAGTCGATGCCGTGTGCGGCGCAGTCGGCCAGGTCGGGGACGTTGACGTTGGTGTAGTAGTCGTCCAGCCCCTGGAGCGTGGTGGTCCGCCAGATCATCCAGGGGGAGATCATGTGGAAGGCGTGGTAGACCTCGGAGAAGCCGGGCCGGGAGTCCTCGACCCCCCGCCGCCAGTGCGTCGGCACACCACCGATGACGTAGCAGCCCTGGGCCTTGAACCAGTTGACGACGTCGAGGCAGGGTTCCGGGGTGAACGGGCGGCTGGGTTCGGCGAAACCGAAGCCCCAGATGCAGACCACCGGCTTGCCGTTCTGCCGGGCGTACGCGGGTGACGCCGTGTGCGCCGACATCTTCGTCGTCCAGTCCTGTTTGATCTGGGACTGCATCGCCGTCCAGTCGGTGACGTCGTACATGATGTAGAACTTGCGTCCGAACCGCTCGGCGGCGCTGCGGACCTTCACCGTCATCGCGTCGCGGGTGGGCCCCTCGTCGCCGAACGGGTTGAACCGCTGCAGCGCGGCGGTGTCACAGCCGTACTCCTGCATCCACCGGAAGTGGGTGTCGACCGTCTGCTGGTCGTACGACGAGAAGAGCTGGGCGGGCTGGCCGTTGCCGAGGTTGGGGTAGGCGGTGGAGTAGCCGTGCGCGTACTCGCGTATGTCGGGCCAGGAGATGATCGTGGTGTTGGCCGGTGAGGGCGGCTGGAAGCGGTCGCGGCTCCAGTGCCACCAGCCGCCGATCGGTGCGCCGTCGCCGGGGCAGCTGAACCACCCCTGGTAACCGACGGTGATCTTTCCGACGACGTCGCCGGGTGGGCTGGCCGCCGCGGCGGGGCGGGCGAGGGAGGGCACGAGATCGGGGAGCGCGACGGCCGCGGACCCGGCCGCCGCGGATCCGATGAGGGTGCGGCGGCTGAGCGCCATGGGGACCGCTCCTTCGGGGGTAGGAGGGAATTGACGGCCATCATGCCAGCCGCCGTCACAAGACCGCAATACTCCGACTACTCTTTGAAAATCCCCGGCTATGCCACTGTAAGAAATGGATGGTAGGCCTCTTGGCCTGCCCCAGACCGTAAGGTCGGCGAGGACGGTGGAGCGCGGGCCGGGTGGGCGCGATGGCGATGGCAGCAGGGGGTGACGCCGGGGCGGCGGAGTCCACCGCCGAGGAGCGCGGACGCCCCGCGTTCCTCGAGCTCTTCTTCGACCTGGCCTACGTCTTCGCGCTGATCACCCTCGCGGACACCTTCGTCGGGAACCTCACGTGGACCGGCCTGGTCGGAACGCTCCTCCTGCTGTTCCCGTTCAGCCTCGTCTGGGCCATCACGACCTGGGCGGCGGACATCCTCGACCTGTCCCGACCGCTGGTCCAGGTGCAGTTCATGGCCGTCGCGGCGGCCAGCCTGCTGTTGGCGGCCGCCGCACCGGAGGCGTACGGCGAGCGCGCCCTGCTGTTCGCCGCCGCCTACCTGGCCATTCACCTCGGCACTTCGAGCTACTACCTGCTACTGGACCGGAGCCCCTCCGAGCCCGGGCGCAGCGGACGCATCCTCGCCTGGTACGCCCTGCTCTCCGTCGGATGGGTGGCCGGCGCGCTGATCGGCGGCCCCGCGCAACTCGCCATCTGGGGGGCGACCATCACGGCCGAGTACGCCGGGGCCTGGCTCGGCTGGCCGACGCCCGGCCTCGGGCGGGCCAATCCGCGGCAGTGGCGGCTCGTCGGCGAGCGGGTCGCGGAGCGGTACCGACAGTTCGTCATCATCGCCCTCGGCGCGGCGATCTTCATCATCGGAACCATGTTCAGCCTGAACGAGCACACGGTGGAACGCGGCGCCGCTCTGTTGGTGATGTTCACCGGCCTGGTGCTCATGTGGCGGATCTACATCTACCGCGCGGGCGAGCTCCTGACCGACGCGATCGCCCGGTCGGCGACCCCGTCACGGCTCACCGAGTTCACGGCGGGCACCCATCTGATCATGGTGGCCGGCATCATCGGCGTCGCGGCCACCGCCCATCTGGTGCTCGCGCGCCCGCTCGGGCCGACCCCACCGTCCTGGGCCGCGGTGATCCTCGGCGCGCCGGCCCTCTTCCTGGTCGGCCGCGGCGTGCTCGACTACACGGTGTTCGCCCGGGTCTCCCGATCCCGGATCGTCGGGCTCGCGCTGCTCGCCGCCCTGACCCCGGTCGGGACCCGGCTGCCGCCGATCGGGGTCACCGCGCTCGCGATGAGCGTGCTGCTGCTCATCGCCGGGGCGAACCTGTACAGCACCCGGCACCACGCGCGGGCACCCCGGCCACCCGAGCCCGGCTGACGTGCGGCGGCGGGACGCCTACGGCTTTGGGGCTCAGCGGGCCGGCGCGGCCGCCCGGGACGGAACGAGCCGGGGCGCCCACATCTCGGCGAGCAGGACCAGCAGGAGAGCCAGGTCCGCCAGGACCTGCGCGCCCAGCGGTGGCAACGCGACAGCCGCCGGCACCAGCGCCGCCAGGAGCAGCACGCCCGCCGTCCGGGTCCAGGGCAGCCGACCGGTGACGACGATGTGGAACATCGTGCTGCCGAGAAGGAACAGCGCGGGACCGCCGAGGATCAACACGGCCCAGCCGACCGGCGTCGGAGCCGAGACCCGGCCGGTGACCAGCGAGACGCCCGCCGACATCGCCAGCACCCCGGCGACCATGACCAGATGGGTGTACGAGGTGGAGGTGCCGGACCGGACCCGCTCGACCACCATGACGGCCGGCGCGACCAGTCGCCGTACGTGCTGGAAGTAGAGCAGGAACAGCAGGACCGCGCCGACGAACCCGAGCGCGCTCGCCGCCATCCGGTCGGCTCCGATCTCACCGAGGGCGAGCCCGCGACCCGCGGCGAGGACCAGTTCACCCAGCGCGATGATGAAGATCGCCCGGTGCCGCTCGTAGAGGTGGGTGCCGGTGAAGATCTGGCTGGCCAGCTGCGTACGCCCCAGCCGCGGCGTCGGCCAGCCGAGCCGGGCCGAGCCGAGGTCGACGGCCACCGCCAGCGCCCACACCGCCAGCCGGGCGTCGCCCTCCAGGAACACCCCGACGATCCACGGGGTGGCGGTCACGCAGAACCAGAAGAACACCCGGACGCTGCGGGCCTGGATCGGCGGGTTCACCCGCGTGCCGGGGATGAGCACGGCGTCGCGCACCAGGTGGATTCCGAAGTACGCGGCGACGAACAGCCAGCCGTCACCGCTGAAGGCCCGGGGGACCGCGATCGCCATCAGCAGGGTGCCGAACATGACCGTCAGGACGGTGGCCTGGATGATCGGCAGGCGTGGGTCGAACAGGTCGGTGAGCCACGCGGTCAGCACCCAGACCCACCAGCCGGCCGCCAGGAGCACGGCGGTCTGCGCCGCACCCCGGACGGTCAGGTCGTTGGCCAGCCCGGCGGCGAGCCGGGACAGCAGGAAGATGTAGACCAGGTCGAAGAAGAGTTCCAGGAACGTCGGGTAGCCGGGCTCGCCGCGCCGGCGCAGGATGCGGGGGAGCGGAAGCGACGTCACCGGGGGGCCTCCTCCTTCGGCCCGGCAGGGCCGGGACCGGTCCGGGCCACCTGCCACGCTATCGACCGGCCGGTCCGACCGAGCCGGATCGACCGCTGATCCCCCTCGCGGGCGTCCCGACCGCACGCCCCGCCGACGGAGCCGGTGAGCGTGCTCTGGTCGCCGGGCGTGCCGGTGCGCTTCGGCGCGCCCACCGTCGTGCGCTGACGCCACGGCGTGTCCCCGACGCGGGGACCGGTGATTTCGCCGATGCGGTACCCCAGGGATGCGTCAAAGACTGATCCACGTCGATCTGTCCCGACCCCTAGGGAGTGCCGACGTGTCATCACCCACCACCACCCGCCCCCGTCTGATCGCCGGCCGCGTGGCCCGCCTCGCCGTGGCCGCCACCCTGGCCGTGGCCGGCGCGGTCGCCGTGCCGGCCGGCGCCGCGCAGGCCGCCAACCCGTACGAGCGTGGGCCGGCCCCGACCGTCGCGCTGCTGGAGGCCTCGAGCGGCCCGTTCGCCACCGCCTCGCAGAGCGTCTCCTCGCTGAGCGTCACCGGCTTCGGCGGCGGCGTCATCTACTACCCGACCGACACCAGCCAGGGCACGTTCGGCGCCATCGCCATCTCGCCCGGCTACACGGCCGCCTGGTCCAGCATCAGCTGGCTGGGCCCCCGCATCGCCTCGCACGGCTTCGTGGTGATCGGTATCGAGACCAACACCCGGCTCGACCAGCCGGACAGCCGGGGCCGGCAACTGCTCGCCGCGCTCGACTACCTCGTGCAGCGCAGCGCGGTGCGTACCCGGATCGACGGCAACCGGCTCGCCGTGGCCGGTCACTCGATGGGCGGCGGCGGCAGCCTGGAGGCGGCGGTCAGCCGGCCCTCGCTGCAGGCCGCCGTGCCGCTCGCGCCGTGGAACCTGGACAAGACCTGGTCCGACGTCCGCGTGCCGACCCTGATCATCGGCGGCGAGTCGGACTCGGTCGCCCCGGTCGCCACGCACTCCGAGTTGTTCTACAGCTCCATCCCGGCGTCGGCGGAGAAGGCGTACCTGGAGCTCAACGGGGCCAGCCACTTCTTCCCGCAGACGGTCAACACGCCGACCGCCCGGCAGATGGTGGCCTGGCTCAAGCGTTTCGTCGACGACGACACGCGCTACGAGCAGTTCCTGTGCCCCGGGCCGAGCGGCCTGGCGATCGAGGAGTATCGCAACACCTGCCCCAGCGCCTGACGGCGACGGCGGGGCGGTCGCCGCGGCGACCGCCCCGCCGTGCGGCGCGTCGCCGGGACATCGAAGGTATTGACGCGCCAACCCATAAATGTACACTGCGAGTGTAAATAACACCCGCCACGACCGAGGGATGGGTGATGGACGACGGGCTCGCTCTGCACCACGTCGGGGTGCGTTTCGGAGGCCTCACCGCCCTCGACGACGTCTCGCTGCGAGTGCCCCCCGGCCGGGTGGTGGGGGTGATCGGCCCCAACGGTGCCGGCAAGACCACGCTGTTCAACGTGGTCTGCGGCTTCCTCCGGCCGGAGTCGGGTTCACTCACTCTGGACGGACGCCCCCTGCGCCCCCGGCCGCACCGCCTCACCCGGCTCGGCATCGCCCGCACGCTCCAGGGCACGGGGCTCTTCGCCGGGCTGACCGTCCTGGAGAACGTGATGGCGGGCGCCTCGCACACCGCTCGCGCCGGCTTCCTCCCCGCGCTGCTCGGCCTGCCCCGCAGCGACCGCGACGAGGCCCGGCTGCGCGGCCACGCCCTCGACGTCCTCGACGGTCTCGGCATCGCCGAGCACGCCGACGCCGCGCCGGGCACGCTCCCCTTCGCCGTACGTCAGCGGGTGGCCCTGGCCCGCGCGCTGGCCGCCCGACCACGGCTGCTGCTGCTCGACGAGCCGGCCGGCGGGCTGGGCGCCGACGACATCGCCGAGCTGGCGGAGCTGATCCGGGACCTGCCCCGGCGCGACCTCGACCCGTGCGCGGTGCTGCTGGTCGAGCACCACATGGACCTGGTGATGGCCGTGTGCGACGAGCTCGTCGTGCTCGACTTCGGCCGGGTGATCGCCGCGGGCACCCCCGGCGAGGTGCGGGACGACCCGGCCGTCACCGAGGCCTACCTCGGCGCCGACGTCGAGGAGCCGGCGACATGAGCGAGCGGAGCGAGCGAATCGTGGGGCTCGGCGCGGTCGTGCCTCATGGCGCCGTCGAGCGGAGCGAGGCGCTGACATGAGCGACCTGTTGGAGGTGCGCGGGTTGGTGGCGGGCTACGGAGCCGCGCCGGTGCTGCACGCCGTCGACCTGTCCGTCCCGTCGGGCACCATCGCCGCCGTCGTCGGGGCCAACGGCGCCGGCAAGACGACCCTGCTGCGTGCGGTCTCCGGCATGCTGCGCCCACTGGCCGGCCAGGTCCTGCTCGCCGGTGAGGACCTGCGCGGCACGCCGGTGGAGCAGCTCGTCCGCCGGGGCATGGCGCACGTGCCGGAGGGACGCGGTGTGATTGGCGAGCTCACCGTGGACGAGAACCTGCGTCTCGGCGGGCTGTGGCGTCGCGACCGGGCCGACGCGGGGCGGGCCCTCGACGAGGTCTACCAGCTGTTCGAGCCGCTGGCGCGACGCCGGCGCCATCTCGGGCACCAGCTCTCCGGCGGCGAGCGGCAGATGCTCGCGCTCGGCCGTGCGCTGGTCGGGCGGCCCCGCCTGCTCCTGCTCGACGAGCCGTCCCTCGGCCTGGCACCCCGGGTGGTCGCGCGGACCATGGCGCTGCTGCGGCAGCTCCGGGACCGCACCGGCCTCACCGTGCTGCTGGTCGAGCAGAACGTCCGCAGCGCGCTCGCCGTTGCCGACCAGGGCGTCGTGATGTCCGTCGGCCGGGTCGTCACCAGCGGCCCGGCCCAGCGGCTGCGCGGCGACGCCGACCTTCGCCACGCCTACCTGGGATTCTGACCCCGCCGGAGGGAGAACCGTTGGACCGCTTCGTCTTCCTCACCCTGGACGGCCTGTCCCGGGGCGCGGTCTACGCCGCGTTCGCGCTGGCCCTGGTGCTCATCTGGCGGGCGGCCCGCGTCGTCAACTTCGCCCAGGGGGCCATGGCCGTCGCCGCCGCCTACGTGGCGTACAGCGTCGCCACCGCAACCGGCTCCTACTGGTTGGGGTTCCTGGCCGCGCTCGCCGCCGGGCTGGTGCTCGGCGCCGTGGTCGACCGGGTGGTGATGCGGCACGTCGACCACGCGTCGCCGCTCAACCCGGTGATCGTCGCCCTGGGGCTGGTGCTGTTGATCCAGGCGGTGCTCGGAATGGTCTACGGCAGCGAGTTCCGCCCCGCCGGGACGCCGTTCTCCCGCAGCGCGCTCACGGTCGGCGGGTTCGCCCTCGTGTCGCCGTACGACCTGTTCGTCTTCGGCACGGTCGCGGTGGTGGTGGGCGCGCTCGCCTGGATCTTCGCCCGCACCGCGGTCGGCCTGCGGATGCGGGCCGCGGCGTTCGCCCCCGAGGTCTCCCGTCTGCTCGGGGTGAACGTGGGCGGCATGCTCACGCTCGGCTGGGCGCTCGCCTCCGGTGTCGGCGCGCTCGCCGCGATGCTGGTGATCCCGACCGAGCTGGGGCTGCACCCGCACGCCATGGACCTGGTCTTCGTCTCGGCGTTCACGGCGGCCGTGGTCGGCGGGCTGGACAGCCCACCGGGCGCGGTGGTGGGTGGGCTGGTGGTCGGCCTGGTGCTCTCGTACGTCAGCGGCTACGCCGGCAGTGACCTCACTCCGCTCGCGGTGCTGGTCCTGCTGCTGGCGGTGCTGCTGGTCCGTCCCGGTGGGCTGTTCGCCCCGGTCGCGGCGAGGCGGGTGTGAGCGCCACCGGGGCGGCCGCTCCGCCGCGGGACACGACGAGCGCGCCGGCGCGTCCGGCGGCGCGGCGTCGGGTCGGCACGCTGCCGCGACACTTGGCCGTCGTGACGGTCGTGGCGCTGCTGGTGCTCGGGGTGAGCTACGCCGTCGAGCCGTTCCGCAACTTCCAGCTCGCCACCGTGGCGGCCTACCTCTGCGCCACCGCCGGGCTCACCGTGCTGACCGGCCTCAACGGTCAGTTGTCGCTCGGGCACGGCGCCCTGATGGCCACCGGTGCGTACACGGTCGCCCTCTGCCAGGGCGCCTTCTACGACAACGGTCTGGCCGGCGGCTGGCTGCTGTTCATCTCGCTCGGCGTCGCGGTGCTCGCCGCGGTGGTGGTGGGCGCCGTGGTCGGGGTGGCCGCCGCCCGGCTGCGCGGCCCGTACCTGGCCGGGGTGACGCTGGCCGTCGCGGTGGTGGTCCCGGCCCTGACCGTCACCTTCGACGGCGTCTTCAACGGCGAGCAGGGTCTGTCCGTGCCGGTCGAGCCGCCCCCGCTCGCGCTCGGCCCCACCTTCCCCTACGAGCGCTGGCAGCTCTGGATCGCCGCCGCGGGCGCCCTGCTGGCGATGCTGCTGCTGGCCAACCTGGTCCGCAGCCGCTACGGCCGGGAGTTCCGGGCGGTCCGCGACGACGAGGTGGCGGCCCGGCTCGTCGGCATCCACGTGGCGCGTACGCAGGTCGTCGCGTTCGTGGTGAGCGCGGCCACCGCCGGGCTCGGCGGCGGGCTGCTCGCCGTGCTCGCGCAGAGCGTGTCACCGGGCGCGTTCTCGTTGACCCTGTCGTTGTTCCTGCTGATGGCCGTGGTGATCGGCGGTCTCGGGCGGCTGGCCGGCGCGGTGTGGGGCGCGGTGCTGCTGGTCGCGTTGCCCGACCTGAGTCACGCGGTGACCGAGCAGCTCACCCTCTCACCCTCGGCGGCGCAGCGGCTGGAGGGGAACCTTCCGCTGGCGATCTTCGGCGTCACCCTGATCGTCGTCATGATCGCGGCGCCCGGCGGCGTGCAGGGGGCGCTGGCCCGGCTCGGCCGTGCGCTGCTCGCCCGCTGGCCGGTGCGGCGTTCCTGACTTCCCGGTCCGGCTCCCCGGCCGGGCGTGCCACCCCACCACCACCCTCCACAGAGGAAAGGCCGGTGTCCTCATGCACCGTTTCGCACGCGGCGGTCTCGCGATCGCCACCACCATGGCCCTGCTCGTCGCCGCCGTCGGTTGCGGCGATGACGGCGGCGGCTCCGGCACCGGACGCGGGGCCGTGCCCGGCGTCACCGACACGGAGATCGTGGTCGGCACCCACATGCCGCTCACCGGGCCGGCCTCGGCCGGTTACTCCAAGATCGCGCCGGCGACGAAGGCGTACTTCGACTTCGTGAACGCCAACGGCGGCGTGCACGGCCGGAAGATCACCTACAAGATCATGGACGACGGCTACAACCCGGCGAACACCCAGCAGGTCGTCCGCCAGCTCGTCCTCCAGGACCGGGTGTTCGCGATCCTCAACGGACTGGGCACCCCGACCCACAGCGGTGTGCTGGACTTCCTCAAGACCAACCGGGTGCCGGACCTCTTCGTCGCCTCCGGCAGCCGCAGCTGGGACCAGCCCGACAAGTATCCCGGCACGTTCGGCTTCAACCCGGACTACACCGTCGAGGGCAAGATCCTCGCCCAGCACGTGAAGACCAACCTGGCCGGCCAGAAGGTCTGCTTCCTCGGCCAGGACGACGACTTCGGCCGGGATAGTCTCGCCGGTGTGGAGAAGGTGCTCGGCACGGCGGCGGTGGCGGTCAAGCAGACGTACGTCACCAGCAACACCAACGTGGCGCCGCAGATCGGCGCGTTCAAGTCGGCCGGGTGTCAGGTGGTCATCCTCGCCACCGTGCCGGGCTTCACCGCGCTGTCCATCGGCACGGCCGCCCGCCTCGGCTTCCGGCCGCAGTGGCTGGTCTCCAACGTGGGCGCCGACCACCCCACCCTCGCCAAGCAGCTCGGCGAGGCCGCGCCGCTGCTGGAGGGCATGATCGGCACCAACTACCTGCCGATGCAGAACGACACCGCCAACCCGTGGATCCAGCTCTTCACCCGGATCAACAAGGAGCACAACGGCGACGCCCCGTTCGACGGCAACACCGTCTACGGCATGGCCGTCGGCTACCTCTTCGTGCAGGTGCTGCTCGCCGCCGGCAAGGACCTCACCCGCGAGTCGGTGCTCGACGCGGTCGCCAAGGGGGGCTTCCAGGGCCCCGGCCTGGCGCCGCTGCGGTTCTCCGCCACCGACCACTCCGGCTACGGCGGGCAGCGCCTGACCCGGGTCAGCGGGGGAGTGCAGAGCTACTTCGGGCCGACGTACGAGACCGACGAGGCGGACGGGCCGGTGAACGAGTACGCCACCGCGCCGGTGGCCCCGCCGGCCAACGGCGTACCCACCACCTGATCGGCGACACCCGATCACCGGGCCCGGTCACGGCAGTGCCGCCGTGACCGGGCCCGGTCGTGTGCGTCGCCGTTGACCCGGCCGTGACCACGCTCCTACTATCTGCACTGTGAATGTACATACTCGGCGGGTTGCTCCGGCGGCCCGCGCCGCCGCGACCGGACGTGCCGCCCGGTGACCCCGCCCGGCGCCCCACCGCCGCTGATCGGCGCGCGTCTAGACTCGCCGATGCCCGTGGAGGGGCCGCGGCGATGGTGAGAGGGCGAAGGCGGATGAGCGGGGCGGAGGCGCCGGTGCGGATCGACGGGCGGACCGCCCGCGCCGAACGCACCCGGGCGGCGATCGTCGAGGCGCACCTCGCCCTGATCTCCGAGGGCGACCTTCGGCCGACCGGTGAGCGGATCGCCGAGCGGGCCGGCGTCTCCCTGCGCACCCTGTGGACCAACTTCAAGGACATGGAGACCCTCTTCGAGGCCAGCGGCGCGGAGGTGCTGCGGCAGCAGGACGCCGCGCACCGGCCGATCTCGCCGACCCTGCCGCTGGCTCGGCGGGTCGACGCGTACTGCCGGCAACGGGCCCGGCTGCTGCAGCTCATCGCCCCGTCGGCGCGCGCCGCCCAGATGCGCGAGCCGGTCTCCGACCAGCTGCACCGCAACCGGCTCGTCCACGTCGCCCGGGTGCGCGACGAGGTCGAGCACCTCTTCGCCGTCGAGTTGGCGGCGGCCGGCGCGGGACGCAAGCAGCTGGTGGACGCGATCGTCGCGGCGAGCATGTGGCCCGCCTGGTCGATGCTCCGCGACGGCCTCGGGTTGGGCGTGGACGCCGCGCGCGCGGTGATGTCCCGCACCGTGGGCGCGCTCCTGACCGAGGTCGCGCCCGGCTGACCGGGGTGTCGGCGGACGGGGTCCGTCGGCCGAGGAAGCCCTCCCGGCCGGGCGGGCGAGCCGCAGGCGATGGCCCTCCGCGGATCCGTCGTCGCCTCTTTCCAACCGGTTACCGATAGGTGACACTGAATGCATGGTTAGTGCATCAAGAGTGCAAATAACCGTGATCCGCGGTCGGGACGAGGAACTCCGCGCCGTACGTCGGCTCCTCGACGAGGTGGCCACCTCCGGTGGTGCCCTGGTGCTGCACGGCGAGCCGGGATCCGGCCGCAGCACCCTGGTCGACCACGCGCACCGGCACGCCACGGGCTTCACCGTCCTCGCCGGGGCCGGGCTCGTCGAGGAGGCGGGCCTGCCGTACGCCGGCCTGCAGCGGCTCCTCGACCCCGTGCTCGACCACGCCGCCGCGCTGCCCGCCCCGCAGGCCCGCCTGCTGCGCCGGGCCCTGGCCGGCGCCGGCTGTCCGCCGCAGCGCCGGCTGGCGCTCGGCCTGGCCGTGCTGCGGCTGCTCGCCACCGTCGCCCGAGAGCGCCCCCTGCTGTGCACCGTGGACGACCTCGACCGGGGTGACCGGGCGAGCGCACAGGTCCTCACGTTCGTCGCGCGCCGGCTGGACCGGCTGCCGATCGCCGTGCTGGTCACCCAGGCGGGTGCCCCGCCCGCCGGGCTGCCGAGCCACCCGCTGCTGCCCCTCGGCGAACGGGACGCCGCGGCCCTGCTGGCCGACCGGCTGCCCGAGCCACCGGCCCCGTGGGTGTCGGCGGCGCTCACCGTTGCCGCCGGCGGCAACCCGCAGGCCCTGGTCGACCTGGCCGCGACCGTCACCCCGGAGCAGTGCCGCGGCGACGAGCCGCCGCCCGGGGCGCCGCCGGTCGACGGGGCGCTGGGGCGCGCGTACCGGGCGCGACTGGACCAGTTGCCCGACGACACCCGCCGGGTCGTGCTGCTCGCCGCGCTCGACGAGGGCGGCGACCCGCGGACCCTGGTGCGGGCCGCCACGGCGGGCGGTACGACCATCGCCGCCCTCGCCCCGGCCGAGGTCGCCGGCCTGGTGCGGGTGGCGGACGACAAGATCACCTTCCCGCACCGGCTGGCGCGGGCCGTGGTCGTCGCCACCGCGCCGCTGGGCGACCGGCGCGCGGCGCACCTTCTGCTGGCCGACGTCCTCACCGACGGTCAGCGGCTGCGCCGCGCGCTGCACCGGGCGCAGACCGTGGTCGGGCCGGATCCGCGGCTCGCGACGGAGCTGGTGGAGGCGGTGACGGCGGCGGTGCGCGCCGAGCCCGGGCCGGCGGTGGACGCGCCGGCAGACCACCGGTGGGCCACCGCCTCGGCCGCCCTGGAACGGGCCGCCGACCTCACCGACGACCACACCCTCGCCGTGGACCGACGGATCACCGCCGCCCGCTACGCCTGGTGGGCCGGCGCGGTGCCCCGCACCCGGCGGCTGCTGGCGGGCCTCGCCGCCGGCCCGGTCCCGCCCGTCGTGGCGGCCCGGGCCGAACTCCTGCGCGGCGAGGTCGAGCTGCGCTGCGGTCGCGTACCGGCGGCGGCGTCCCCGCTGCGCGCCGCGGCGGACGCGCTGGCCGACGGTGACCGGCAGCTCGCCCTGGCCGCGCTGGCCCGCGCGGGTGAGGCGGCGTGCTTCGCGGGGGAGCAGTACCGGTACGCGGACCTCGCCCGGCGGGCCCGCCCACTGACCCGCGTCGGCGACGGACCGGCCACCGCGCTGCTCACCGCCCACCTCGCCGGGGTGGCCGCTACCCTGCGCGGCGACCACGAGCGGGCCGGACCGGCGCTGCGCCGCGTCGTCGTGCTCGGTGGGCAGCTCACCGGCCCGGCGCTCACCCCGTCGGCGTTGACCTGGGCCGCCTCGGCCGGCCTGCTCGTGGCCGTGGACGGCGCCGCGTACCGGCTCGCCGACCGCGCCGTCACTCTGGCCCGGGCCTCCGGCGAACTGTCCGCGCTGCCCCGGGCGCTGGAGCTGCGGGCGATCGCCGAGTACTGGCTGGGCCGGCACGAGGCGGCCGCGGAGACCTCCCGGGACGGGCTGCGGCTCGCCCGGGCGACCGGCCAGGCCAACTGGGTCGACGTCCACCTGGGCATGCTCGCCGTGCTCGCCGCCGTCCGGGCCGACCGGGAGACCAGCCTGCGCCGGATCCGGGAGATGCGCCCCGAGCCGGCGCCCGGCAGCCGCCCGCACGCGCTCGCCGCCTGGGCCCTGGCCGTGCTCGACCTGGTCGACGGCCGGCACGCCGAGGCCGCCGACCGGCTCGCGTCCCTGGCCCAGCCCGGCAGCGGCCGGGGTCAGATCCTGGTCCAGGTGATGGCCACCCCGTATCTGGTGGAGGCCGCCGCCCACCAGGCGCACCGCGCGGCGGCCACCGCTGCGCTCGCCGTCTTCGACCGGTGGGCCAGCAGCACCGCCAGCCCGACGCGGCGCGCCCTGTCGGCCCGCTGCCACGCCCTGCTCGCGCCGCGGGGCAGCGCGGAGGCGGAGGACGCGTTCCGAACGGCGCTGCGGACGCACCCGGCGGAGGCCGGCCCGTTCGAACGGGCGCGCACCGCCCTGCTGTTCGGCCGGGAGCTGCGCCGGGGCCGGCGCCCCCGGGACGCGCGGGCGCACCTACACGACGCCTGGGGCACGTTCACCCTGCTCGGCGCGACCGCCTGGGCCGAGCAGGCCACGGCCGAGCTGCGGGCGGCCGGCGAGTCGGTGGGTGTGCCCGACCCGGCCGCGGCGCGACTGCTGACCGGGCAGCAGCTGCGGATCGCGCGGCTGGTCGCCGAGGGCGCCACCAACCGGGAGGTCGCCGCCCGGATGTTCCTCTCCACCCGCACGGTCGACCACCACCTGCGCAACATCTTCCATCGCCTCGGCGTCCGCTCCCGCACCGAGCTGGCGCGCGCCCTGACGTAGTCGGGGCGCCGCTACCCGGTCAGGGCACGACGACGGTGCGGGCGCCCTCGCCCCGGGCCATCCGCGCGAACGCCTCCGGCGCGCCGTCCAGAGTGGTGCGATCGGTGATCAACGGGGCGAGGTCGAGGGTGCCGTCGAGCACCGCCCGGGCCAGCTCCGGCAGATCCCGGTCGGGGTCGGACGAGCCGTAGACCGACGAGCGGAGGGTGCGGGCCGAGTGGAAGATCTCCAGCGCGGTGAGCGGGACCACGTCGTCGCGGGCGCCCATGCCCACCACGGTCACCTGCCCGCCGCGCCGTGCCGCCCGCCAGGCGGTGCGGATCGTCGCACCCCGCCCCACGCACTCGAAGGCGTGGTCCACGCCCCGCCCACCGGTGCGTTCGCGGACCGCGCGGCTGAGGGTGTCGTCGGCGAGCAGGAACTCGGTGGCGCCGGCCGCGAGCGCCAGCGGCGCCTTGGCCGGGGAGACGTCCACGGCCAGCACGGGGTCGGCGCCGGCGGCCCGGGCGGCACCGACCACCGACAGCCCCACCCCGCCGACGCCGACCACGGCGACCGACTCGCCCGGGGCGACGCGGGCCGTCCGGCGGACGGCGCCGACGCCGGTGAGCACGGCGCACCCGAGCAGCGCGGCGGCCTCGAACGGCAGCTCGGCGGGGACCGGGATCACCGCCGCCTCGGGCACCACGACCTCGTCGGCGAGGGCGCCGAGACCCAGCGTGACGTGCAGCTGCTCCCCGGTGGCCGTCCGGCCCCGGGCGGCGGCGGGGGTTCCGCCGCGGACGCAGAGCCACGGCTCGCCGTGCCCGCAGTGCCAGCAGTCCCGGCACGGCGGCGCCCAGTTCAGCACCACGTGGGCGCCGGGCGCGACCCGGGTCACGTCCGCGCCGACCTCGGTCACCACGCCCGCCGCCTCGTGCCCGAGCGCCAGCGGGTACGGCGCGGCGAGAGTGCCGTCCACCATGGACAGATCGGAGTGGCAGACCCCGGCGGCGCGGACGCCGACGCGCACCTCGCCCGGTCCCGGCGCCGGCAGCGTGACCTCCTCGACCAGCGGCGGCGCGCCGACCGCGCGGACGACCAGCGCCCTCACCGCTGGATCGCCTTGGTCTGCAGGTATTCGTCGAGACCGTACCGGCCCAGCTCCCGGCCGATGCCGGACTGCTTGTAGCCGCCGAACGGGGCGAGCGGGTTGAACGGCGCGCCGTTGATGTCGACCGCGCCGGTGCGCATCCGTCGGGCGACCCGCAGCGCCCGGTCCTCGTCGGCCGACCAGACCGCCCCGGCCAGCCCGTAGCGCGAGTTGTTGGCCACCGAGACGGCGTGGTCGTCGTCGTCGACCGGGATCACCGCGAGCACCGGGCCGAAGACCTCCTCCTGCGCGAGCGCGCTGTCCGGGTCGACGTCGGCGATCACGGTGGGCGCGACGAACCAGCCCCGGTCGGGCACCGGCGCGTCCGGCCCGCCGGCGACCAGCCGCCCGCCGTCGGCCAACCCGCGGTCGATGTGAGCGCGGACCCGGTCGCGCTGCGCCGCCGACACCAGGGGGCCCAACCGGGTGCCCGGGTCGAACGGGTCGCCCAACCGGTAGCCCGCGGCGGCCTTGGCGGCCAGCGCCAGCGCCTCGTCGTAGCAGGACCGGTGCACCAGCATCCGGGTCCACGCCGTGCAGGTCTGCCCCGAGTTGAGGAAGGCGTTGCCCACGCCGACCTTGACGGCGGTCGCCAGGTCCGCGTCGTCGAGGACGACGTTGGCGGACTTGCCGCCGAGTTCGAGCGCCACCCGGGCGATCCGCTCCGCGGCCAGGTGGGCGATTCGCCGGCCGGTCGTGGTGGAGCCGGTGAAGGAGACCAGGTCGACCTCCGGGTGCGCGGCGAGGGACGCGCCGACCAGCGGGCCGGTGCCGGTGACCAGGTTGGCCACGCCGGGCGGGAAGCCGGCCTCGTGGACCGCGTCGAACAGCAGGTACGACACCAGCGGGGTCAACTCGCTCGGCTTCAGCACCACCGTGCAGCCGGCCGCGAGGGCCGGTGCCAGTTTCGCCACCACCTGGTGCAGCGGATAGTTCCACGGCGTGATCGCGCCGACCACGCCGACCGGCTCACGGACCACGGTGGAGTTGCCGACGGTCTCGGGCGCGGGTGGGCGCGCGGCCAGCTCGACGTAGCTGTGCAGCACGGTGAGCGGCAGCCCGACCTGCACCCGGGTGGCCAGCTTCAGCGGCGTGCCGAGTTCCAGGGCGACGGTGTGGGCGATCTCGTCGGCCCGCTCGGAGAGCGCGGCGTGCAGCCGGTCCAGGTGCGCGGCCCGCTGCGCCGGTGGGGTCGCGGCCCAGCCGTCGAAGGCGGCCCGGGCGGCGGTCACCGCGCGGTCGACCTCGGCGGCGGTGCCGGCCGGTACGGTCGCGAGGACCTCCTCGGTGGCCGGGTTGTGCACCGTGCCGCCGGCCGGTTCGGCGGCGGCGACCCAGCGGCCGTCGAGGTAGTGGTCGGTGCGTGCGCGTTCCATCGCGTTCCTCACGTCCGTCGCCCGGAAACTAGCAGTGCAAGTTTGGACCGACCCTAGTATGCGGCGGCGTCCGGCGGGAGGGGCGGCAGCGGCCCGACGTGCCGCTCGTAGCTGTGCGACAGCCCGTCGATGAGCGCGTCGAGGCCGAGCGCGAACGCCCCCTCGTCGACCTGCTGCTGGTGCTCGGCGAGCCGGTGCGCCTGGGTCAGGTGCGGGTACTGCTCGCTGTAGAGGCTCGGGTCCTCCACGAAGCCGCGGGCGAACGAGCCCAGCGCCGACCCGGCCACGAAGTAGCGCATCAGCGCGCCGATGTGGGTGGCCCGGGCGGGCGGCCAGCCCGCGTCGACCAGGCCGCCGTAGACCGCGTCCGCCATGGTCAGTGCGGCCGGGCGCCGGCCGGGACCGCGGGCCAGGTAGGGCACGATGTTCGGGTGCGCGGCGAGGGCGGCCCGGTAGGAGTGCCCCCAGCGGCGCAGCGCCTCGCGCCAGTCGACGTGGCCGAAGAACGACACGTCGACCTGCTCGGTGAGGCTGTCGGCGACCGCGTCGAGGATCTCGTCCTTGGTGGCGAAGTGGTTGTAGAGGGACGGCCCCCGCACGCCGAGCTCGGCGGCGAGCCGGCGCGTGGAGAAGCCCTCCAGCCCTTCGGCGTCGATCAGCGCGGCGGCGGCCTCGACGATCCGCTGCCGGCTGAGCAGCGCCTGTCGTGGCCGGGGCATCCGGATCCTCCTCCGCGTGGTGTCCGCCTGCGGAACTCTGCCACAGCCGGGGTCTGGACGGACATAAACTTGCACCGCTAGTTTAAACGCATGGACTTCGCCCTATCCGATGAGCAACGGGCCATCCGCGACACGGCGCGCGACTTCATCGCCCGAGAGGTCATGCCGCTGGAACAGGAGCTGCTGCGGCGGGAGCGGGCCCACCAGCCCGGCATCGAGCGCAGCGAGCTGCGGGAGCTGCAACTGAAGGCGCGCAAGTTCGGCTTCTGGGGGCTCGCCACCCCCGAGGCGTACGGCGGCATGGACCTGCCGGCCGTCACCCAGTCCCTGATCTGGACCGAGATCGGCCGCTCGTTCGTGCCGTTCCGGTTCGGCGGGGAGGCCGACAACATCCTGTTCCACGCCAACGAGGAGCAGAAGCGGGAATACCTGCTGCCCACCATCGAGGGGGAGCGGCTGAGCTGCTTCGCGATCACCGAGCCGGGCGCCGGCTCCGACGCGGCCAACATCAAGCTCAGCGCCCGCCGCGACGGCGACGACTGGGTGCTCAACGGCGAGAAGACCTTCATCACCGGCGGCAACGAGGCCGACTTCGCGATCGTCATCGCGGTCACCGACCCGGAGAAGGGGGCCCGCCGGGGCGGCGCCACCGCCTTCCTCGTGGACCGGGCGATGGGCTGGCGGTCCGAGTTCATCCAGACCATGGGGGAGGGCGGCCCCGCGTCGCTCGTCTTCGACGACGTCCGGGTGCCCGCGCGCAACATCCTCGGCGAGCCGGGGCAGGGCTTCGCGCTCGGCATGGAGTGGATCGGCAAGGGGCGGTACACGATCCCCTCGCACGCCGTCGGCATCGCCGAGCGTGCCCTCGGCATGGCGATCGCCCAGGCCAACACCCGCGAGACCTTCGGCCGACCGATCGGCGAGAACCAGGCGATCCAGTGGATGATCGCCGACTCGGAGACCGAGCTGGAGGCGGCCCGCTGGCTCATCCTGCGCGCCGCCTGGACGGTGGACCAGGGCCTGGACCCCCGGCACGCGTCGTCGATGGCGAAGCTCTACGGCGCCGGCATGGTCAACCGGGTGGTGGACCGGGTGCTCCAGATCCACGGCGGCATGGGCTACACCCGGGAGTTGCCCGTCGAGCGCTGGTACCGGCAGGTCCGGCTCTACCGGATCTTCGAGGGCACCGACGAGATGCAGCGCCTGATCATCTCCCGCGACCTGCTGCGCGGCTACACGAAGATCGGCGGGCATCTGGCATGAGGACCTTCGCCTCCCTCGACGAGCTGGCCGCGGCGGTCGGCGAGACCGTCGGCCCCGGCCCCTGGCAGCCGATCGACCAGAAACGGGTCGACCTGTTCGCCGACGCCACCGACGACCACCAGTGGATCCACGTCGACCCGGAGCGGGCCGCGGCCGGTCCGTTCGGCGGCACCGTCGCCCACGGCTACCTGACGCTCTCCCTCCTGCCGGCGCTGGTCGGCGCGCTCTACCGGGTCGAGGGGGTGGGGATGGGCGTCAACTACGGGCTCAACCGGGTGCGGTTCCCCGCCCCGGTCCGGGTCGGCAGCCACGTACGAGCCATGGCCACCCTCGCCGACGTGTCCCCCGTGGACGGTGGGGTGCAGGTGGTCAACACGGTGGTCGTCGAGACCGACGCGGGCGGCAAACCGGCCTGCGTCGCCGAGACGGTCAGCCGCCTCTACCGGGCGCCCGCGGCCCGCTGATCGCCGGGGTCCGGCGTCAGCGGCGGCGGTCCTCGTCGTCCGGGATGATCGACTCGCGTTGTTCGAGGGCGTCCGCCGGGTTCGCGTCCTCGGGCAGGGCGGTGCGCAGGTCCTGCTCGCCGGCCGGCGGCGAGCCCTGCTCCGCGACGTCCGCGTCGCTGGCCTCCAGCGGCGGGGTCGTCGGGGTGACGTCCTGCGCCGAGTCGTCCACCACCGTCTGGCGCTGCTCCAGCGCGTCCGCCTCGGGCGGCTCGCGCAGCGGGTCGTCCGGGTTGACCGTCATCTCGCATCCCCTCCGGTGGGCTGATCGTGCGGGCGCGTCCGTCCCTTAGTTCCCCGGTGACGGGCCGGAAACCCGGGCACCGGGGGTGAAACGGGCGGCGCCGGGTACCCGCCGGCATGCCCGAGGGCCACCTCATCCACCGGTACGCGCGCGAGCAGGACGCCGCGCTCGCCGGGCGCGTGCCGGCGCTGTCCAGCCCGCAGGGCCGCTTCGACCCGGGCCCGTACGCGGGACGCGCGCTGCGGGCGGTCGAGGCGTACGGCAAGCACCTGCTCTACCACTTCGACGACAGCCCGGCCCTGCACGTGCACCTCGGCATGCGGGGCCTCTTCCTGCGCCACGCCGATCCGGCCGTGCCGCCGCGCGGGGGCGTGCGACTGCGGCTGGCCACCGACGCGGTCGCGTACGACCTGATCGCGCCGATCCGCTGCGAGCCGCTCCCGGACGACGGCGTGCGCGCGCTGCGGGCCTCGCTCGGCCCCGACCCGCTGCGGGCCGACGCCGACGCCGACGAGGCGGTACGCCGGCTGGCCGCGACCGGCGGCGCGGTCGGCGCGGCCGTGCTCGACCAGTCGATCTGGGCGGGCATCGGCAACGCCTGGCGCGCGGAGCTGCTCTTCCTCGCCGGTCTCGACCCGGACACGCGCCGGCCCGGTCCGGATGTCGCCCGTCGGCTGTGGGACCTGGCGGTGCGGTACCTGGCGCTGGGGCGGGACGCCGGCCAGGTGGTCAGTGACCCGGACCGGCCCGACGAGCGCTGGGTGTACAAGCGGGAGACGTGCCGACGGTGCGGCGTGCCGGTGCGCCGCTGGGAGCTGGGCGCGCGGACCGCGTACGCCTGCCCGGTGGACCAGCCCGCTGCCAACTAGGTTGTTGCGCTATCTAGGTTGCCGCACTATGGTCCGTCCATGATCTCTCGCGCGCCGCGCGCCGCGCGCTCGCGGTAGGGGCGCGATGGACCAGGAGCGACGGGCGCAGTGGCTGCGCGGCGTCCTCGACCTCTGCGTGCTCGCGCTGCTGAGCCGGGGCGAGTCGTACGGCTACGAGCTGTCCCAGGCGCTGCGGGCCCACGGGCTCGGCACCGTGCAGGGCGGCACGCTCTACCCGGTGCTGCTGCGGTTGCAGCGCTCCGGCCTGGTCACTGCCCACTGGCGCGAGGGCGAGACCGGCCCCGCCCGCAAGTACTACCGGATCAGCCCGGCCGGCAGCACGGCGCTGCGCACGGCCGCCACCGACTGGACCGCCTTCGCCGCGAGCGTGGGCGCGATAATGAGCGAGGAGCCGATGCGGTGAACCACGACGCCTGGCTCGCCGCCCTCACCGGCGAACTGCGCCGGCACGGGGTGGGGCCCGATCTGACCGGCCACGTGGTCGCCGAGGCGGCCACCCACCTGGCCGAGAGCGGGGAACCGCCGCTGCGGGTCTTCGGCCCGCCGGAGGCGTACGCCCGGGCGGTCGCCGACAGCCTCGGCGGGCCCGACCAGCGCCCGCCGCGACGCCAGCCCGGCCCGGTACGGCTGACCGCGCGGGGCATCAGCAAGCGCTACCGGGGGCGGACCGTGCTCGACCGGGTCGACCTCACCGTCCGCGCCGGGCAGATCGCCGCCGTGGTCGGCGCGAACGGCGCCGGCAAGAGCACCTTCCTGCGCATCTGCGCCGGCATCGTCAGCCCCGACGCGGGCACCGTGGACGTCCACGGCACCCTCGGCTACTGCCCCCAGGACGGCGGCACCGCCGAGTTCCTCGACCCCGACGAGCACTTCGTGCTGGTCGGCGCGGGCCGCGGGCTCACCCGCGGGGCCGCCCGCCGGGCCGGCCGCTCCGGGGCCGCCGCCCTCGACTGGACCCCGTCGGGCGGCACCCAGGCGCGGCACCTCTCCGGCGGCACCCGGCAGAAACTCAACCTCGTCCTCGCCCGCCTCGGCGAGCCGGACGTGCTGCTGCTCGACGAGCCATACCAGGGCTTCGACCGGGGCACCTACCTCGACTTCTGGCACGAGGTGTGGCGGTGGCGCGACGCCGGCAAGGCGATCGTCGTCGTCACCCACCTGCTCAACCAAATCGACCGCGTCGACCTCGTGCTCGACCTGACCGGCGTCCGGGAGCACCGCGCATGACCAAGATTCTCGTCGTGGCCGAGAGCGCCCTGCGGGAACTGCTGCGCCGCCGCTCCGTGCTGGTGATCCTCCTGCTGCTGCCGCTGGCCTTCTACCTCAGCCGCCGGGGCGACCACCTCGGCCAGTCCATCCGCTTCGTCTGCCTCGGTCTGGGCTGGGCGCTCAGCACCGCCGCCCTCTTCGCCGGCAGCGCGGCCCGGGGGATGGAACCCCGGCTGCGGCTCTCCGGCTACCGCAGCGGCCACCTGGTGGCCGGTCGCCTGCTCGCCCTGTGGACGGTCGGCGTGCTGCTCTCCGTGCCGTACTACGTGCTCATCCTCGTCGACCAGCACGACGTCCGCTACGGCGCGATCGCCCTCATCATGGCGCTGATGGTCGCGGTGGCCGCCCCGTTCGGCCTGCTGCTCAGCGCGGTGCTGCCCCGGGAACTGGAGGGGACGCTGGTGCTGCTGACCGTGGTCGGCCTGCAGATGGTGATGGACCCGGCCGACACCGCCTCCCGGGCGCTGCCGTTCTGGTTCAGCCGCGAGATCGGCACGTACGCGATCGACCACACCGACGGCGGCTACCTCACCCGCGGGCTCACCCAGGGCGTCGCGTTCGCCGTCGCGCTCACCGTGGCCGTGGCCGTGGCCGCCGCGGTCCGGCTGCGCCAGCGACGCCACCTGCGACTCGTCGGAGCCTGACCGGCCGGGCGGTCACGTCCCGCCCCGGGTCAGCTCGTCCGCCCGGGCGGCCAACGCCCGGCGCTCGGCCGGTGCGGCGCTCAGCGCGGCGGCCCGCCGGAACAGGGACGCGGCGCCGACCGGGTCGCCTCCACGGGCGGTCAGCTCGGCCTCCACGGCGACCGCCGACGGGTACCCGTCGAGGACCCCGCCGGCGCGGGCCTGGGCGAGCAGCGCCAACCCGCTCGCCGGCCCGTACGCGAAGCCGTGCGCCACCGCCCGGTTCAGCCGCACCACCGGTGACGGCTGCCGCTCGGCGAGCCGGTCGTACCAGCCGGCGATGGCCGTCCAGTCGGTCTCCGCGCTGTCCCGGGCGGTGGCGTGGCAGGCGGCGATGCGCGCCTGGAGGGCGTACGGCCCCGCCGTCCCCGCGCGGGTCAGCGTCGCGAGCCCCTCGGCGATGGCGGCGTGGTCCCAGCGGGAGCGGTCCTGCCGGTCGAGAGTGACCAGGTCACCCGCGGCGTCGCGCCGCGCGGCGCGACGGGAGTGCTGCAGCAGGCAGAGCGCGAGCAGCCCGGCGACCTCCGGCTGCCCGGGCAGCAGCCGGTCGACCAGCCGGGCCAGCCGGATCGCCTCGTCGGCGAAGGCCGGCTCGCCGTCGACGTCGTAGCCCCGAGTGAAGAGCAGGTAGAGCACGGCCAGCACGCCGGGCAGCCGCTCCACGAGCATCGGGCCCTCCGGCACCCGGTACGGGATGCGGGCCTGTGCGATCTTCGTCTTGGCGCGGGTCAGTCGCCGCGTCATCGTCGACTCGCTGACCAGGAAGGCGCGCGCGATGTCGGCGGTGGTGACCCCGCAGACGGTACGCAGGGTGAGCGCCACCCGTGCCTCCAGCGCCAGGGCCGGGTGGCAGCAGGTGAAGATGAGCCGCAGCCGGTCGTCCACCAGATCCTCCTCCCCGGCGTCGGGCGGGGGTGTCACCTGCTCGCCGAGCAGCGCCAACTCCCGTAGCTTTCGACGTTCGGTGTCGGCGCGCCGCAGCACGTCGACGGCCCGGTTCCGGGCGACCGTCATCAGCCAGCCGCCCGGATTCGCGGGCACACCGTCCCGGGGCCAACGCTCCAGCGCCAGCGCCAGGGCCTCCTGGGCGCAGTCCTCGGCGAGGGTCCAGTCGCCGGTGACCCGGATCAGCGCGGCCACGATCCGCCCGAAGGACTCCCTGGTCGCGTCGGCCACCGCCCGGGACGGGTCGGTCACCGGGTCAGGCGTCCGGGTCGGCGAACGGGCGCAGCTCGATGCGGCCCTCGTACGCCATGGGGTGGTTGCGGGCGACCTCGATCGCCTCGTCCAGGTCGGCGCACTCCAGCAGGTCGAAACCCACGATCACCTCCTTGGTCTCGGCGAACGGGCCGTCGGTGACGAGCAGTTCGCCGTTGCGGACCCGGATCGTCGTGGCCGCGTCCGGAGCGGCCAGCTGGTCGCCCGCGAGGCGCTGACCTCGGGCGTCGCGCTCGGCCACCCACCGCTCGATGTCCGGCGCCGCGCTCGGGTCGGCGTCCGGCTCGGTGTCGGTGCAGACGAACATCAGGTACTTCATGTCGTACTCCTCAATGTGGTGACTGCACCAGGATGACGATCGGGCGGACCCTTTCCGGACAGCCACCCCGCGAAAATTCTCCGCACCGATCCTCGTGTGCCGCGGCAGCCGCTCGGTCAGCGGGCCGGCGGCGCGGCGGCCGGGGGCACCGACGGGCCGAACGCGGTCAGGAACCGGTCGCGGAAGGCGTCCATCGGCCAGACCGGCGCGTCCTTGCCGGGGCGCAGCCCCTCCTGCCAGCCCCACCCGGCGACCCGGCCGAGGACCGCCGGGTCCCGGGCCACGATCGTGATCGGCACGTCCCGACTCGCGCCCGACCCGGTCACCACCGGCGCCGGCTGGTGGTCGCCGAGGAAGACCAGCACCAGGTCGTCGTCGCCGTACGTCTCGACGTAGGAGACCAGGGTCTGCAGCGAGTACGCGATCGCCTGCCGATAGCCCGCGCGTACCTGCGCCGTGGCCCGACGGTCGGGGTCGTCGTCCGGGTCCTCGGTGACGGCCGCGGCGTGGGCGAAGACCGAGCCGTCGCCGACGTCGTCCCACGGGACCAGGCGGGGGATGGCCGTCCACGGCGAGTGGCTGGAGATCAGCGGGATCTCCGCCATCAGCGGCGGCCGGTCCGCCCGGCCGCGTTCGGTGCGCTCGAAGGCGGCGAGGGTGTACTGGTCCGGCATCGGCGCGTAGCTGAACTTCGGTCCGCGGTAGCCGAGCCGCTCGGTGTCGTAGTAGCCGTCGTAGCCGAAGAAGGCCCCCTCCGGCCAGGGCTGCGTGGCCGCCGGCAGCACGCCCACCGTCCGCCAGCCGGCCCGCCGGAACGCGCCGTTGAGGGTGAGCCGGTCGCTGGCCAGCAGGCTGCGGTGGCGCTGCTCGTTGTCGATCCACAGCCCGGACAACAGCGTGTCGTGGGCCAGCCAGCTGCCCCCGCCCGCGGTGGGCGAGGTGAGGAAGCCGCTGCGGGAGGCGTACCCGTTCGCCCGCAGCCGCCGGTCACCCGCGTCGAGCAGCGGCCCGATCTCGCCGGCGAACTCCGGGTCCTCGACGGCGTCGCGCCCGTAGCTCTCCACGAACGCCAGCACCACGTCCTTGCCCCGCAGCCCGGTCAGCAACCGGTCGCCCGGCACGTCCTGGAACGGGTCGGTGGCCAGCTCGGTGGCGAACCTCGTGCCGTCGGTGAACCGGTCCCGCACCTGGCCGGCGTGCGCGCCGACGAGCGCGGACACGCCGGTGTCGGCGACCGGCACGCCCGGCGCGACCCGGACGCCGAACGCGGCGCACGCCACCCAGGCGACGGTCAGCGCCGCGACGACCCGGGTCGCGGGCCGCTCGTGCCGGACCAGCAGCCGGGTCAGCCGGCGCACCGCGAGGGTCATGAGCAGCAGCAGTCCGGCGGCGAGCAGCAGCCCGCCCGCGGCGGCCCCGACCGCCCCGGCCCGGCCGAAGGAGTCGCGGAGGAAGCCGAACGCGTCGTCCAGCAGCCCCCAGTCGAGCACCAGGTCGAACGGCCGGTCCAGCGCGGAGCGGAAACCCAGGTCGGCGAGCTTCAGCACGGCCAGCAGGCCGAGCAGCGGCCCGAGCAGCACGACGGCCAGCCGCCGCCCCCGGGTCGGCAGGGCGAGCAGCAGCGCGACCGCCAGCAGCCCCTCCAGCGGAACGCGCAGCAGCGTCGCGGGTCCCACCTGGTCGGGCCGGTCCGGCGCGACCAGCGCGCCGAGCACCAGCACACCGGCCAGCACGGTGAGCGCACCGGCGGCCACCGGCCGGACGCGGCCTGCGCGTTCGGTGCGTGCGGTGTCGGGGGTTCGGGCCGGCCCGGGCATCAGCGCAGCCACCGGTCGGTGGGGGCAGGGGCACCCCCGGCGACCACCGCCGGCGGCCGGGTCGCGATCGCGCCCACCGGGGCCCGGCGGGCGGCCACGCGGGCCGCCTCGGCAACGGCGGCCGCCGCGGCGTCGGCCGCCACCGGAGCCGGCGACCGTACCGGCCGGGGGCGCGCCGCCCGGTGCCGCCACAGCCAGCGCACATCGCGGCCGAACGACTCCACGAGCAGCACCAGCGCGGCGGCCAGCAGCAGCCGCGTCGCCCAGCCCGGCAGCAGACCGGCGGCGGCCACCGCCAGCACCACGCCCTGCGTCGCGGCCACCACCTTGCGCCACGGCCGCGGCGGCAGCGTGCCGCGCATCCACGGCAGCGCCCACCCGGCGGCGACGAAGGCGTACCGCATTCCGCCCAGGGTGAGGACCCAGGCTCCGGCGTCCGGCGCCACGTACGCGCAGAGCACCATCAGCAGGAACGCGTCGACCTCCATGTCGAAGCGGGCGCCCAGCGCGCTGACCGTCCCGGTTCGGCGGGCCACCCGGCCGTCGACCCAGTCCAGCAGCAGCGCCACGGCGGTGAGGGTGACCAGCAGCGCGACCGGCGCCGGCCGGCGGAACGCGTCCACGGTCAGCGCGGTGACGGCGCCGACCAGCATGGCCCGGGTCAGCGTCACCCGGTCGGCCGGGCCGAGCCGGGTGGCGTCGGCGCGGCGCAGCCCCCGGGTGAGCAGGGCACCGGTGACCACGCCGTACGTGGCGCCGACCAGCAGCCCCGCCGCGCCGACGCCGACCGTGCCGGCCAGCACAGCGAGCAGGACGAGCTGGGCGCCGAGCCCGACCAGTGGACCGTTTCGAACCGTGGGCACCGTTCCTCCGTGTTTATGATCGACGACCCTGACAGGGAACACGGACGGCGACGTCGTTCGGTTCGGTCGGACGCGAGACGAGGAGCAGCCGGTGACCCGTGAGGCGCACGCCTTCTGGCTTCGGGCACCGGGCGAGGGGGAGATCCGGCCGGTGACCCTGCCCGCGCCCGGACCGGACGAGGTGCTGGTGCGCACCCGCTGCACCGGGGTGAGCCGAGGCACCGAGACGCTCGTCTTCGGCGGCCGGGTGCCCGCCGACCAGTACGACGTGATGCGCGCGCCCTTTCAGGAGGGTGACTTCCCGGCGCCCGTGAAGTACGGCTACCTCAACGTCGGCGAGGTCGAGCAGGGCCCGGCGCAGCTGCGCGGCCGGACCGTGTTCTGCCTGTACCCGCACCAGACCGGGTACGTGGTGCCGGCCCACGCGGTCGTCCCGGTGCCCGACGGGGTGCCGCCCGCCCGGGCGGTGCTCGCGGGGACGGTGGAGACCGCGGTGAACGCCCTGTGGGACGCGCCCCCGCTGATCGGCGACCGGATCACCGTGGTCGGGGCCGGCATGGTCGGCTGCGGCGTCGCGGCCCTGCTCGCCCGGTTCCCCGGCGTTCACGTCGAACTCGTCGACACCGACCCGGGGCGGGCCGCCGTCGCCGGGGCGCTCGGCGTCGACTTCGCCGCACCGGACGACGCCGCGACCGGCCGCGACCTCGTGGTGCACGCCAGCGCCACCGGGGCGGGCCTGCAACGGTCGCTGGAGCTGCTGCGACCGGAGGGGACCGTCGTGGAGCTGAGCTGGTACGGCGACCGGCCGGTGGAGCTGTCGCTGGGCGGGGTGTTCCACAGTGGCCGGCTCACCGTGCGCGGCAGCCAGGTCGGCACGATCGCTCCGGCGCGGCGGGCCACGCGTACCTTCCGGGACCGGCTGGCGCTCGCCCTCGACCTGCTCGACGATCCGGTGTTCGACGCGCTGATCACCGGCGCGTCGCGCTTCACCGACCTGCCGGACGTGCTGCCGCGCCTGACCTCGGGCGAGCTGCCCGCCCTCTGCCACCTCATCACCTACGACGGGGAGTGATTCCGTGTTCAGTGTCACCGTCCGCGATCACATGATGATCGCGCACAGCTTCCGCGGCGAGGTCTTCGGACCCGCGCAGCGTCTGCACGGCGCCACGTTCGTCGTGGACGCGACGTTCCGCCGCGCCGAGCTGGACGCGGACGGCATCGTGGTCGACATCGGCCTGGCGACCGAGCAGCTGAAGGCCGTCCTCGGCGAGCTGACCTACCGCAACCTCGACGACGAACCGGCGTTCGCCGGGGTGAACACGACGACCGAGGTGCTGGCCCGTACGGTGGCCGACCGGCTCGCCGAGGCGGTGCACGCCGGGCGGCTCGGCGAGGGCGCGGGCGGCCTGGCGGGCATCACCGTCACCCTGCACGAGTCGCACGTCGCGTGGGCCAGCTACGAGCGCGCCCTCTGACGGTTCCGGTGAGGGCGAGGAGTGAGCGTGCGAGCCCCGCGGTGAGCGGGGGGGAGCGCGCCGGCGACGTGCACGTGGTGCTGCCGAACGACATCGACGACTCGGGCACGCCGAGCGGCGGCAACCAGTACGACCGGCGGGTCTGCCACGGCCTGTCCGAGCGCGGGTGGCGGGTCCACGAACACGCGGTTCCCGGTGACTGGCCGCGCCCGGACGCGACCGCGCTGGCGGCCCTGGCCGGCGTGCTGACGGCGCTGCCGGACGGCGCGGTGGTGCTGCTGGACGGGCTGCTGGCCTCGCCGGCGCCGGAGGTGCTCCGGCCGCAGGCGGACCGGTTGCGGCTGGTGGTGCTGGTCCATCTGCCGCTCGCCGACCCCGCCGAGGCCCGGACGTTGGCCGCCGCGAGCGCGGTGGTGACCACCAGCGGCTGGACCCGTCGCCGGCTGCTCGACCTGTACCCCCTGGCCGCCGGCCGGGTGCACGTGGCCGTACCCGGTGTCGACCCGGTGCCCCCGGTGGTGGGCACCGCCGACGGCACGTCCCTGCTCTGCGTCGCGGCGGTCACCCCGGCGAAGGGGCACGACGTGCTCGCCGAGGCGCTGGCCCGGATCGCCGGCCTGCCGTGGACCTGCGTCTGCGTCGGCGCGCTGACCCGGGACCCCGACTTCGTCGCGGACCTCCGGGCGGCGCTGTCCGGCAGCGGCCTCAGCGACCGGGTACGCCTGGCCGGCCCGCTCACCGGCGCGCCGCTGGACGGCGCGTACGCCGCCGCCGACCTGCTGGTCCTCCCGTCCCGGGGCGAGACGTACGGCATGGTCGTCACGGAGGCGCTCGCCCGCGGCGTGCCGGTCCTCGGCACCGCCGCCGGTGGCCTGCCCGAGGCGCTGGGCCGGGCGCCGGACGGCGCGCTGCCCGGGCTGCTGGTGCCGCCGGAGGATCCGGGTGCGCTGGCCGACGCGCTGCGTCGCTGGCTGGGCGACCCGGCGCTGCGGGAGGGTCTGCGCCACGCGGCGCGGGCCCGCCGGGGCACCCTCACCGGCTGGCCGGAGACCGCCGCCCGGGTGGCGGCGGCGCTGACCGCGGCCGTCGTGTGAGCGCGGCCGGGAACGACCCGCCCGGCACCGTGCGCGCGAGCCGCGCGGCCCGGCGGAGGGATCACGCCATCGCGACCGAAGGGCTGACACCGTGAGCATCGACGTCCTGCTGCCGTTCTCCAGCTGGCTGGAGCTGCGGGAACCCGCCGACGCGGCGGCCCGCGCGGGCGCCCTGGTCGAGGCGGTCCGCCACCGGCTGCCGACGGACCGGCCGATCGTGCTGCACGATCTGGGCAGCGGCACCGGGTCGATGCTGCGCTGGCTCGCGCCGCGCCTGCCCGGCCCGCAGCACTGGGTGCTCCACGACCGTGACCAGGAGTTGCTGGACCTCGCCGCGACGGGCTCGGTCACCGCCGCGGACGGCGCCCCGGTCAGCGTGGCGACCCGGTGCGGCGACCTCACCCGGCTGACCGCGGCGGACCTGGCCGGAGCCGACCTGATCACCGCCTCGGCGCTGCTGGACATGTTCACCGCCGAGGAGGTCGAGCGGGTCGTCGCGGCGTGCGCCGGCCGCCCCACCCTGCTGATGATCTCGGTGACCGGCGAGGTGCGGCTCAGCCCGGCGGACCCGCTGGACATCGAGATCGCCGCCGCGTTCAACGACCACCAGCGCCGCACGGTCGACGGCCGGAGGCTGCTGGGGCCGGACGCGGTCGAGGCGGCGGTGGCCGCGTTCGCCCGCCACGGCGTCGCCGTCCAGGTGCGGTCCAGCCCGTGGCGGCTCGGCGCGGCGCAGGCGGACCTGAGCGCCGAATGGTTCCGGGGATGGGTCGCCGCGGCGTGCGAGCAGCGGCCGGAGCTGGCCGGCCCGGCCGGTGGGTACGCGCGCCGCCGGCTGGCGCAGGCGGCGGCCGGCCGCCTGCGCGTGCTGGTCGACCATCGGGACCTGCTCGCCGGCGGATGAACCCTTCGCGCCCGCCGCACGTGCCTACCGGTGGAAGAACGATCTTTTTGACGGGAGGCCGGCGCGGATGTTCTGGGCCTGGGCGCGGGCACTCGGCGGGGTCGGGCTGCTCGGGGCGCTGCTGTGGCAGGTGGGCGGCGGCCCGTTCCTCGCCGGCCTCGCGCTGATCGACGGCCCGGCGCTGGCCGCGGCGCTCGCGATCGGCGTGCTCACCACGGTCTGCGGCGCCTGGCGGTGGAGTCTCGTCGCCGGGGGCCTCGGGGTGCGGCTGCCGCTGCGGACCGCCGTCGCGCACTGTTACCGGGCGGTGTTCCTCAACGCCACCCTGCCCGGTGGGGTGCTGGGTGACGTGCACCGGGCCGTCCGGCACGGGCGCGACGCCGGTGACGTCGGCCGGGGGGTCCGCGCGGTCGTCTGGGAGCGTACGGCCGGCCAAGTCGTCCAGGTCGTGCTGGCGCTCGTCCTCCTCGCGGCGTTCCCGTCGCCGGTGCGGCCCTACCTGCCGGCGGCGATCGCGGTGGTGCTGGCCGGCGGGCTCGCCGCCGTGCTGCTCGCCCGGGCGGTGCCCCGCGCCGGGCGGTCGCGCTGGGCGCGGGCGCTGCGCGCCGCGGTGACCGACGTCCGCACCGGCCTGCTGGCCCGACGGACCTGGTTCGGTGTCCTGCTCGCCTCCGCGGTGATGGTGGCGGGGCACCTTGCCACGTTCCTCCTGGCGGCCCGGACCGCGGGCGCGACCGCCCCGCTGTCCCGGCTGCTGCCGCTGACCCTGCTCGCGTTGCTCGCGATGGGGCTGCCGCTGAACGTCGCCGGGTTCGGCCCGCGCGAGGGAGTCGCCGCGTGGGCGTTCGGGGCCGCCGGCCTGACCGCCGCCCAGGGGGTGGCCACCGCCACGGTGTACGGCGCGCTGGTGCTCGTCGCCAGCTTGCCGGGTGCCGCCGTGCTGCTCCGCCGGGGGACCAGGTCGGCCGCCGGCGGGCGGGAACGCGCTGTCCGTGGTTGAGTGTTGACCACGTGGTGAATCCGTTGCACGTGTCCCGGCCACCCCGGGTCACGCAGGGACGAAGGAGACCCATGCCCGAAGCGCTGCCCGCCGCCACCGTCCGGACCGAGGTCACGGTGCCGCTGCGATTCCCGGACGGCTACGCCACCACCGCCCGCCTGTTCACCTTCAAGGGGCTGGTCGACGGTCGCGAACACGTCGCGTTCGGGCTGGGCGACTGGGCGGGCGCGATCGACCGGTACGCCGCGGGCGGCCGGGCGCCGCTGGTCCGCCCGCACAGCGAGTGCCTGACCGGGGACGTGTTCGGCAGCCAGCGCTGCGACTGCGGCCCGCAGCTGCGGGAGGCGGTCGAACGGATCGCGCAGGAGGGCGGTTTCCTGCTTTACCTGCGTCAGGAGGGGCGGGGCATCGGCCTGTACGCGAAGCTCGACGCGTACGCGTTGCAGGACGCCGGGCTGGACACCTACGAGGCGAACGTGGCGCTGGGCCATGGCGAGGACGAGCGCGACTACAGCGCCGCCGCGCAGATGCTGGCGACGCTCGGCGTCACCGGCATCGCCCTGCTCAGCAACAACCCGGAGAAGGCGGTGCAGCTGGACCGGCTGGGTGTGACGGTGACCGAGCGGGTGCTGACCGGCCTCTACCTCTCCCCGGCCAACGCCGACTACCTGGCGGCGAAGGCCAGCCGGGCGTCCCGTGTCCCCGACCTTCCCGCCGTCCGATGACGTCCCGGCCGGCGCGGCCGTACGTGCTGCTGAGCTGCGCCACCTCCATCGACGGCTACATCGACGACGCCACGGAGCAGCGGCTGCTGCTCTCCAACGACGACGACCTGGACCGGATCGACGCCGTCCGGGCCAGCTGCGACGCGATCATGGTGGGTGCCGAGACCGTACGCCGGGACGACCCGCGGCTGCTGGTCCGGTCGGCGCGACGTCGCGAGAACCGGGTGGCCGCCGGCCTGCCCGCCTCGCCGACCAAGGTCACCGTGACCGGGCGGGGTGACCTCGACCCGGCCGCCCGGTTCTTCACCGCCGGCGAGGCGCGACGCGTCGTGTACTGCGCGAGCGACGCGGTGGAGAAGACCCGCGAGCGGGTCGGCGAGCTGGCCGAGGTCCGCGACGCCGGTGCGCCGGTGGACCTCGACGGGGTGCTGGCCGACCTGGCCGCCCAGGGCGTGCGCCGCCTGATGGTGGAGGGTGGTGGGACGGTGCACGCGCAGTTCCTGGCCGGCGGGCTCGCCGACGAGCTGCACCTGGTGGTGGCGCCCTTCTTCGTCGGTGACTGTCGGGCGCCGCGCTTCGTGGGGGACGGGCGCTACCCGTGGCACCCGGGCCGCCGGGCGACCGTGGCGGAGGTACGCCAGATCGGCGACGTCGTGTTGGTGCGCTACGCCCTCTCCGACCGCTGCGCCTCCTGACCGGTCGCCCGCTCGGTGGGTGATGTCGGGAACCCGGCGTCCGCCCGGTCGGTCCGCAGTAGCTTGCTGGTGACCGGGTGACTCAGCAGGGAGGCCGCTATGCCGCGGAGCAACGATCCGAGCGGGACGGGCATCCGGGACGTCGACATGAAGCTGGAGGTGGTCGTCGTCCCGGTCACCGACGTCGACCGTGCCAAGGAGTTCTACGGTCGCCTCGGCTGGCGGCTCGACCAGACGCCGCCCGGCATCGTCCAGTTCACCCCGCAGGGCTCCGGGTGCTCCGTCCAGTTCGGCCCGGACCTGACCACCGGCGCGCCCGGTTCCGCCAAGAACTACCTGGTGGTGACCGACGTCGAGGCGGCGCGCGCCGCGCTGGTCGCCGCCGGCGTCGACGTCGGCGGCGTCTACCACCCCGGCCCGGACGGGCCGGTCGACGGGCCGGACCCCGAACGCCGCAGCTACTTCTCGCGCGCCTCGTTCCAGGACCCGGACGGCAACACCTGGCTGCTCCAGGAGATCACCACCCGGCTTCCCGGCCGGATCGACACCGGGGTCACGTCGTTCACCTCCGCGAACGACCTCACCGCCGCCCTCCGGCGCGCCGCGGACGCCCACGGCGAGCACGAGAAGCGCACGGGTAAGGCCGACCCGGACTGGCCCGACTGGTACGCGGCGTACATGGTGGCCGAGCAGACCGGCGCGGACCTGCCGACCTGACGGCCGGACCGGCCGGTCTCAGCGCAGCAGCACCGGTCCGGCGTCGATCGGGGTCCGGAACAGGGCGTACGGCTTGCGCCGCAGGTCCCGCCCGCCCTGGTACATCGGCTGCCGGTGCACCTGGTTGGCGGTGACGTAGAGGTGCCGGTCGGCAGCCACCACCAGCGTGTCCGGCCAGAGCAGGCGCGGGTCGTGCAGCACCGTCTCGAACCGCCCGTCCGGCAGCCGCCGGAGCACCGCGTTGTGCTCGTACGCGGTCAGGTAGAGCCGGCCGGCGTCGTCGCTCTCCAACCCGTCGGAGCCGGTGCCCTTGTCGCCCTCGTCGACGACCGTGTCGGCGACCTCCTCCTCGGGAAGCGACGCGTCGGCCAGCGCGTCGGTGGGGACGCTGTGCCACCGCCGCCCGATCAGCGGGGCGTAGTACAGGCGGGAGCCGTCGGCGCTGATCGCGATGCCGTCGGCCCCGATGGTCAGCGCCCGCGGCGGCCCGTCCGCCGGCCGGTCCAGCAGCGGCCGCCCCTCCACCACCGGCCGGTACCCGTGCAGCGGTTCCGCGGCCGTGGAGGGGTGCTCGTGCAGGCGGCGCCAGGACCGGCCGCTGGCCAGGTCGACCACCACGATGCCGTTGGGCCCGGTGACGGCGGAGTCGGTCAGGTAGGCGATGCCGGCGCGCCCGCGGCGCAGGTCGAAGCGGACGTCGTTGAGGTAGCTGGTGGGCGGCACCACCGCGGGCGGAAACGTGATCACCTGCGCGACGGTGTCGGTGTCCAGGTCGACCCGGACCAGCTTCGGTCCGCCGGGCCGGGTGGGTCGGAACAGCGGGCTGCCGGTGTCCACGACCCAGAGCCGGTCGAGCGGGTCGACCACCATGTTCTGCACCGACACGAACGCCTGCTCGTCGTCGTCGCGGGCGGGGGAGTTCCACCGCTGGTCGGGGAACGGCACCTCCCGGTCGTCGCGCACCTCGACCAGCGCGGCCGGCGGCTCGTCACCCCACTGCGGGAAGTTGACGAAGATCCGTCCGGTGTGCGAGACGGCGACCCCGGTCGGCATCGCGCCGGTGAACGTCCGCACCAGTTCCAGCTCACCGACCGGCTCGGCGCCGACGACCATGACGTACCCCCTGCTGGCCGGGCGGCGACGGAGGCCCGCTCGGCTCCGCGGCCGTGGTCGGTCGGGCCGCTCGGCCCGTGGGACCTGCGCGTCTTCCCGGCGGAGGCTGGTCGAAACCGGTCAACCTCGCTGTTTCGGGTGTCGTGTGAGCTGGCTTACCCTTCTCCGGCGCGGGAATGCGACCGCCCGGCGCGGGTTGGCTCCAGGTGTGATCGCTGCATCGACCCCTGCCGGGGCCCTCGCCCACCAGCCGGAGACGACCCGGTGACCGCCACCGCCGAGACGACGGAATCGACCGTCGCGGCGGCGCCGATGCCGGGTGATCTCATGTCCGCCCGCCAACGGCTCCGCCTCGTGCTGGTGCTCGGCTCGCTGATCGCGATCGGGCCGCTCACCATCGACATGTACCTGCCGTCGCTGCCGGCCATCACCACCGACCTGCACACCACCTCGGCGGCCGTCCAGTTGACCCTCACCGGCACCCTGGCCGGGCTCGCCATCGGCCAGTTGCTGATCGGCCCGTTGTCCGACGCGGTGGGCCGGCGGCGGCCGCTGCTCGCCGGCATGGCGCTGCACATCGTCGCGTCGCTGCTCTGCGTCGTGGCGCCCACCATCGGCGTCGTCGGGGTCCTGCGGGTCCTCCAGGGGCTGGGCGTCGCGGCCGCCTCCGTCGTCGCGATGGCGGTGGTCCGTGACCTGTTCGACGGTGCCGCGTTCGCCAAGCTCTTCTCCCGGCTGATGCTCGTCATGGGCGTGGCGCCGATCCTCGCGCCGACCCTCGGCAGTCTGCTGCTGCGCTGGTCGGCCTGGCGGGGCGTCTTCGTCGCGCTCGCCGTGCTCGGCGTGGCCCTGCTGATCGTCGCAGCGCTCGGCCTGCGCGAGACGTTGCCGCCCGAGCGCCGACGCCACGGCGGCGTGGTGGCGACGCTGCGGGTCTACGGCGGGTTGCTGCGCGACCGCACCTTCGTCGGGCTCATCCTGGTCGCCGGGCTGGCGATGGCCGCGCTCTTCGCGTACGTGGCCGGCTCGTCGTTCGTCTTCCAGGAGCAGTACGGGCTCGACGAGCAGCAGTTCGGGCTGGTGTTCGGCGCGGGCGCGGTCGGCCTGATCACCGCCACCCAGTTGAACGTCCGGCTGCTGCGGCGCTACCCGCCCCAGCGGATCCTCGTCGGCGCGCTCCTCGCGGGCACCGTCGCCGGGGCCGCCCTGTTCAGCTTCGCCGCCACCGGCGTCGGTGGCCTCGCGAGCGTCCTGGCGTCCCTGTGGCTCGTGCTCGCCGCGTGCGGGCTGGCCCTGCCGAACGCGCCCGCGCTGGCGCTGTCCCGGCACGGTGAGGCGGCCGGCACCGCCGCGGCGCTGCTCGGCGCGGTCCAGTTCGCGGTGGGGGCGCTGGCCGCGCCGCTGGTCGGCGTGCTCGGCACCGGCAGCGCCGGCATGGCCGTGGTGGTGGCCGGCGGCATGGCGGCGGCGACCCTGGTGCTCTTCGTGGTGGTGCGCCCGAGCCGCCTGCCCGAACTGGAGACGGGCACGGTGGTGGTCGCCGTCCACTGACCGGACGACGACGCCGGCGGGGTGCGTGATCCGCTCCCCGCCGGCGCCGCCCGGTCCGCACCCGTCAGTGGCAGGAACCGGTGCCGCTGTCGGTGTAGGTCTGCCCGGCCACCGGCACGAACTGCCAGTCGTAGCTGCCGGAGTGCAGCGTGAACTTCAGGACCCCGTACGCGGAGCTGTTGCGGGCCTCGCTGTTGGGCTGGATGGTGCCGAAGCTGTAGTGGCTGGCACCGCCCATCCCGGCGACGAAGCTGCGCAGACCCCGGCTGGAGTCGGCGCCGCCGTTCGGGTTCATCGGCGCGAACCGCTCGTAGACGTGGTTGTGACCCCACACCACGACGTCGGCGTTGTAGTCGTAGAGCGCCTGGTAGAGCGGGCGCGTCGAGGTCGACGGCGCGTGGTTGGAGCTCGACGTGAACAGCGGGTGGTGCCAGTACGCCAGCGTGCACGGCTTGGTGCTGGCCGCGAGGTCGGAACGCAGCCACTGCTCCTGCGCGGAGCCGGCGGACATGCTGATGTTCGAGTTCAGCGACACGATGTGCCAGTTGCCGAGGTCGTAGGAGTAGTAGCCCCGGCCGCTCGGGCCGGCCTGGGAGCCGAAGTAGGAGTAGTACGGGGCCGCACCCGAGGTGTTGTAGTCGTGGTTGCCCGGCGACGGGCGGGTGCGGGCCTTGTGCCGGCCCCAGGTCGGCTCGTAGTAGTTGGCGAACTCGGCGGCGGTGCCGTTGTCGTACACGTTGTCGCCGGTGGTGAAGACCGTGCCGGCGATGCCGTCGAGCAGCGCCGCCGTGGCGGTGTCACCCGAGCCGGAGTTGGCGATGTCGCCGACCCCGACGAGCACCGGGTCGCCGGACGGCGGCGGCGTCGTGGTGCCGGTCGTCACGACCAGCTGCGGCGCGTCCGCGCCGCTCTCCCGCGAGTCGTAGTACGCGCCGTCGCTGTCGCTGGACGTGGCACCGAAGCCGAACGTGCCGTTACCGGTGACCTGCGACGTGACGTCGACCTCGTACCAGCCGTTCGCGCTGATCGCGCCGATCGAGCCGAGCGTGGCGCCGTCGATGCTCGGCTGGTTGTTCCAGGTCGTGCCCGTCTCCGACCAGGTCGTGTTGGACATGGCCCGGACCGTGCCGCCGGTGGCGCTGCCGCTGTTGCCGCTGATCGCCCGCAGCCGCAGCTTCGCGCTGGTGACGGTGCCGCTGACCCCGCTCACGCTGAAGCGCAGGAACAGCCGCCGCACCGGCGAGTCGTCGACCACGATCTGCGTCGACGTGCCGTAGTTGGTGGATGCGGTGTCGCTCTGGACGTAGGTGTCGGCGGTCGGCGTGAACGTGAGCGTCGCCGCCGAGGCCGAGGTCGCGCCGGTGACGACGAACGCGGCGGTGGCGGCGAGCAGCACCGCGACCGTCCCGATCGTCACCGGCGGACGGGTGAGTCGAATGCCCATTCAGGAACCCTTTCCCGGGCGTACGGATATAGAGCGAACGGAATGTAGGAGGGGTGGTGGGACGGCGGGGAACGGCGCGGTGAACATCCCATCCGCACAGGCAAACACCTCGATGTTCGGGATGAGTTCACCGGGTGCACGCCCCGACGGCACTCGCGGTGCGTTGTCCGCCGTCTCGGTGCAACGGACGATGGCTGACCGTCGCGCCGCCGCGCGCGGGCCCCACCGACCGGAGAGGACACCGGTGTACCTGTCGACCGTCACCCGGCCGGAGACCGAGCCGACCGCCCCCGATCCCGATCGGCGCCGACGCCGCGTCGCCCTGGTCAGCGGCAACGTCGTCGCGCTCGGCACGGTCAGCCTGATCACCGACATCTCGGCCGAGATGGTCACCGCGGTGCTGCCGCTCTACCTGGTGCTCGGCCTCCAGCTGAGCCCGCTGGCCTTCGGCGTCGTCGACGGCGTCTACACCGGGGCGACCGCGCTGCTGCGGGTCGTCGGCGGTTTCGTCGCGGACCGGTTCCGGCGCCGCAAGCTCGTCGCCGGTCTCGGCTACGCGCTGTCCGCCGTCGCCAAGCTCGGTCTGCTGCTCGCCGGCCGGTCGGTACCCGCGATCGGCGCGGTGATCGCGGTCGACCGCCTCGGCAAGGGCATCCGCAGCGCGCCCCGCGACGCGCTGATCACCCTGTCGACGCCGCCCGAGTCGCTGGGCCGGGCGTTCGGGGTGCACCGGATGATGGACAGCGTCGGGGCGTTCCTCGGGCCGCTGGTGGCGGTCGGGGTCCTGTTGGCCGTCGGCGAGTCCTACGACGCGGTCTTCGTGACCAGCTTCTGCGTCGCGGCGCTGGCGGTGGTGGTGTTCGTGCTGTTCGTGCGCGAGCACCGACCCGCGACGCCGGCGACCACCGCCACCGCGGGCGCCGACCCCACCGTGTCCGTGCGCGAGGTGTGGGCTCTGCTGCGCGAGCGGCCGGCCCGCCGGCTCGTCCTCGCCGCCGGCCTGCTCGGGCTGGCCACGATCGGCGACGGGTTCGTCTACCTGCTGCTGCAACGACGCGAGGACCTGAGCCTGCTGTGGTTCCCGCTGCTCGCGGTGGGGACCAGCCTCGCGTACCTGCTGCTGGCCACCCCGATCGGGATCCTCGCCGACCGCATCGGGCGCCTGCCGGTGGTGGTCGGCGGCTACGCCGCGCTCGGCGTCACCTACCTGCTGCTGGCCGGGCCGGTCGGCGGGTGGCCGCTGCTGGCGCTCGCGCTCGCCCTGTACGGACTCTTCTACGCGGCCACCGACGCGGTGCTCGTCGCCCTCGCCGGCCCGGTCCTGCCGGCGCGGCTGCGGACCACGGGCATCGCGCTCGTCCAGACCGCGCAGGCGCTGGCGTACCTCGTCTCGTCCGTCCTGTTCGGGCTCGCCTGGCAGGCGTGGGGCCCACAGACGGCGATCCGGGTCGCCGCCGCGGCCGTCGCCGGGATCCTGCTCGTCACGATGCTCCTGCTGGCCCGCGGCCGGCGTCCCGTCTCCCGGAAGGTCTCCTGATGCCCGCGATGTCGACCCGGATCAAGCTCGGTGTGGCCACGGCCGCCGCGGTGGCGCTGGGAGCCGTGGCGGTCGGCTACGCCGTCGCCGCCGCCCCGTCCGCGCCGCCCGGGGCCGCCGCCGACGCCGTCGACGGCACGCTCACCCTGACGCCGGGCCCGCGCCTGCTCACCATCACCGACCGGCACGTGTCGTCGGTGGCGACGGCCGACCCGTCCGGTCCGCGTACCGTCTCGTCGCTGGAGTGCCTTCGGGTGTACGCCGCGGCCGGCACCGGCGTCTGCCTGGGGCCGAAGACCCCCTGGCAGTACCAGCTCATGGTGCTCGACAGCGCGCTGCGCCCCACCCGTACGGTCGAGATCCCCGGCCTGCCCAACCGGGCCCGGGTCTCCGCGTCGGGCCGCATGGTGTCGTGGACGACGTTCGTCGGCGGCGACTCCTACACGGCCAGCGGCTTCTCGACCCGCACCGGGATCGTCGACACCCGCGACGGCAGCACGGTGATGTCACTGGAGGAGTTCGCGGTGCGACGCGACGGCCGCCCCTACCGCAGCGCCGACGTCAACTTCTGGGGCGTCACCTTCACCGGCGACGACAACGTCTTCTACGCGACCATGTCCACCGCCGGAGAGCGTTACCTGGTGCGGGGCGACGTCGCCGCCCGGACCGTCGAGACGCTGAAGGAGAACGTCGAGTGCCCGTCGCTGTCACCGGACGGCACGCGCCTCGCGTTCAAGGAGGCCATCGACGCCGACCCGGCGAAGGGGTGGCGCCTGTCGGTCCTCGACCTGGCGAGCATGCGGGTGACCGCGACGGCGGAGACCGCCAGCGTCGACGATCAGGCGGCGTGGCTCGACGGCGCGACGTTGGCGTACACGCTGCGCCAGGACGACGGCCGACCCGACGTGTGGTCGGTGCCGGCGGACGGGTCCGGCCGCCCGGTGCTGCTGGTGCCCGACGCAGAGTCCCCGTCGCCCCTGACCTGACGCGCGGGCCGGCGCCGGCACCGGCGGACGCCCGCCCGGTCAGCAGCGTTGCCGGGGCGCCAGCCGCGTGCTGGCCGGCCCCGCCCGGTCCAGGTAGGTCGACTCGGCGAAGGCCAGGAAGCGTTCGGCGTCCCCCGCGGTCGAGGCCAGGCCGAAGGAGACCCGCACGGCGCCGCCGGTCGGCACGCCCAGCGCGGCCAGGTACTGGTCGATCGTCTCGACGTGGGCGAGCGGCGTGCGGCGCAGGGTGCGCCGCGTGATGCCGAACGCCCCCTCACCCGCACCCGGGTTGCAGAAGCACCCCGTCCGCAGGGAGAACCCGGCGGCCGACGCGTCGATCGCGACGAGGCGCTCGTCGACGAGCGAACCGTCGGGCCGGCGGAAGTTGAACGCCACCGTGCCACCGCGGCCGTCTGCCGTCGGCGGCCCGTAGACCTCGACGAGCGGCTGCCCGGTGCGGTGCCGCAGCGCGGTCAGCCGCTCCAGCAGCCAGCCGGTCAGCAGGCCGACGCGGGCGTGCACCAGGTCCACGCCGATCCCGTCGAGCCAGCGCACCCCGAACTCCACGTCCGGGATGCTCAGGAAGTTGAGCGTGCCGTCCTCGAACCCCGACTCGTCGTCCAGGGGCCGGTGCCAGTCACCCCGCACGCTGACCGCGCGGATCGTGCCACCGGCGAACCAGGGCCGCCGCAGGCGCGCCAACGCCTCCCGCCGGGCCACCAACGCGCCGACCCCCGTGGGGTAGCCGAACAGCTTGTACCAGCTCAGGCAGACGAAGTCGGGGTGGACGACGCCGAGGTCCAGCCGGTTCGTCGGCACGTACGCGGCGGCGTCCAGCAGCACGTCGTAGCCGTGGCGCTGGGCCAGTTCCACCCAGCCCAGCGGGTGCTGCACGCCGCTGAAGTTGCTCTGCGCCGGATACGCGAACAACCCCCGCGGGCCCGATCCGCGCCACCGTCGGGCCCGGCCGACCAGCCCACCCGGGCCGGTGAGCGCGGCGACCACGTCGGCCTCGGCCACCCGCAGGTGCGGGCCGGTCAGCGGGACGTAGCGCACCGGGGCGCCCGCCGCGCGCGCGTACTCGCGGATGCCGTTGACGGAGTTGTGGTTGTCGTCGGTCAGCACCAGTGCTCGGGCCCGGCCGAACGCGTACGCCTCACCGACCAGCCGGCAGGCCCCGCTGGCGTTGGGCGTGAACACGACCGCGTACTCGGCCGGGTCGGCGCGGAAGAAGTCCAGCACCGCCCGGCGGGCCGACTCGACCAGGGAATCGGCCGCCACCGAGGTGGGGTTCTCCGAGTGCGGGTTGCTGAACAGCCCGGACAGCAGCCGGTCGTGGTGGGCGACGATCTGCGAGCGCGCGGCCACCCCGGCGCCGGCGTAGTCGAGGTAGACGTGCCCGTCCCGGTCGAGGTGGCGGTACTCGGTGGCGCGCAGGTCGTCGATGTGGGCCGTGGCCGCGTACGTCGGGTGGGCCGCCAGCGCCGCCGGGCCCGGGTAGGCCTCAGGCGCGGGCCGCTCGGTCGTCATGGGGGTGGCCAATCCGCTCGGTGGATCGTCGGTCGATCCGTGCCGTCGAATATGGCATCCACGCCACCCGATCCGCTGTCCTGATGACGACGATCAATCGGGGGCACAGCGTCCGGGCGCCGACCGGTCCGGTCGGCGCCCGGGTGTCCGATCGGCTCAGCCCTTGATCTCGCGGGGGTCACGGCTGCGGGGATACGTGTTCCGCTCGCCGATCCGCCCGTCCTCGTTCTTGATCACGTGCTCGGCGTCGCGGTCGCGAGCCATGTCCCGACCCGTGCTCTCCGCCTCCGCCTTGGTCTCGTGCGTGCTGCTGGCCCGCACGTTGCCCTCGGGACGGTTCTTCCACTGGCCGTCCTGGTGGTACGTGTCGATGTCACCCTTGACCATGACCTGGCCTCCCTGTTGGTGTGGTCAGGTCTACACATCTGCCCTGGCGACCCTCCGGTAAACCTCGTCCATCGCCGCCGGGCTACGTCGTCGTCGTGTCGCGGGTGGCGTTCTCCAGGGCCGGCGGCTCGGCCGTCGGCTGTCGACCCCGGCGCCACCAGGGAGTGGCGAGGAGCAGCACCGCGAGGACCAGGGCGGCGGCGAGTCCGAGCCACGTCGGCGCCGACAGCGGCGAGGAGTGGGCCGTGCCCTGCGGGTGCTCGCCCTTGACCGGCACCACCGGCCGGTCCTGCTTCTTGTCCTCCGGCGCCACCAGCTGACCCACCGCCGCGTGCCGGGGCAGCGCGAACCCCCAGTCGAGCAGGGCGCTCGCCTCGCCCAGGCTGCCCAGCGGCGCCGTCTCCGCGCCGAGCAGGGTCACCACGAGCCGCCGGCCGTCGCGTTCGGCCACCCCGACGTACGTCTGTCGGGCCAGGTCGGTGAAGCCCGTCTTGCCGCCGAGGGTGCCGGGGTAGCGCCCCAGCAGCGTCGTGTCGTGCGTGATCGAGAACCCGGGTGTGCCGGGGCGGGCGGGGATCTGCGCCACCGGTGCCGCCACGTACCGCCGGAAGTCCTCCCGCGCGAACGCGGCCCGCGCGATCAGCGCCAGGTCGTAGGCGCTGGTGTACTGGCCCGGACCGTCCAGACCCGACGGCGTCGCCGCGTGGGTCTGGTGGGCGCGGAGGCGGCGCGCCTCGTCGTTCATCGCGTCGACCCCGCCCTGTCGGCCGTCGCTGCCGCCGCCGACGCGGGCGAGCACGTTGGCGGCGTCGTTGCCGGACCGGAGCAGGAGCCCCAGCCAGAGACTCTCGACCGAGTATCGGCCGCCCGGAACGACTCCCATCAGCGAGCTGGCCGGGTCGAGGTCGCGCAGGTCGGCCCGGGTCACCTCGACCACCTGGCGCGGGTCGAGGCGAGGCATCAGGGCCGCCGCCAGCAGCAACTTCTGCACACTGGCCGGCGTCCGGTGCGCGTGGGGCGCGCATCCACCCAGGACCGCACCGCTGGTGAGGTCGGCGACCAGCCACGACGTGGCGGTCACGCCCGGCACCGCCGGGGCGCCGGGCGGCGCCGCGAGCCCCGCAGTTGCCATGGCCGGCCCGCCGACCGCGGCCTGCGCGGGATTGACCGCCGGTGGTGACGGCACGGCCGGCGGCGGCACCGGCGGCTGCACCGTCGGACAACGGACGTACGGCGCGGCAGCCGCCGCCGGCGCGACCGCCGTCGCGGCCGACGCCAGCACGGCGCTGAGCGTGACGGCGGTAACACGGAAGATGGTCACGTCAACGTACGGTAATCGTCGTCGGGGCGCGGCCGGCCCGAATGGGAAAAGCGTTACCGGCAACCGATTCCCGACCCCGGCGAGCACGTGCGACAGCGCCTTCGACGGACAAAGCAGACGCGAAACGCATTGGCGTCGGCGACTGCCGACAGTGGCCGTCCGGAGCGCAAAGTCGAGGCCCCGATAGGGCATTTCGGCCCGACCCTGTACCGCTACGACGGGTCCCCGTGCACAAGGACCGGACGCGCCGCGGTCGGGGTGAAGGTCGCCGACCGTGCCGTCTGGGGGTGGACGGTCGCGCCGGCCCGGCTCGGACGGGCTGTCCGGCGGCGGTCGGCCTCGACCGGTCCCGTCCCGGATGTCCGGTGCCGTCCCGCCGCCGCGTTCAGCGGGCCGCCTGGAAGGCCCGGCCCACGGCGGTCGCCTCGGTGCCGGAGCGGAAGAGCCCGGTCGGGTCCTTGTCGCTGGCGGGCAGGCCGAACCAGGCGTAGCGGTGCAGCCACGGCAACCCGCCCAGCATCCGGGTCGCCGCGGTGAGGAACGCCGCCTGCTGCTGCTGCGTCGGGAACCGGACGCCGTCGGAGAAGTCGATCAGCGCGAACTCGGTCAGCCAGATCGGCAGGTCATAGCGGTCGTGGACCGCCTGGAGGTACGACTTCAGCTGGTTGACCGCGTTCGCGGTGGTGAAATCGCCCCCGTACCAGTGCAGGGCGATGAAGTCGACCCGGTACCCGCGTTGCCTGGCGCCCGTCATGAAGCGGTCGAGCCACTCGCCCGGCCGGTCCCCGCCCCACGCCACCGCCGGGCTGCCCAGCGTCAGGCCGGTCGCCTCCAACTGCGGCCACAGCTCCAGGGCGCGCTCCACGCTCATGTCGGCCTGCCCGCCCATGTCCGGTTCGTTGAAACCGAGCAGGTAGCGACCGTTCTTGCGGGCCTGGTCGAGATTGCCGGCGGTGACGCTCCCGGCCCCCCAGATCATCGGGACGAACTCGGCGTCCTTCGGGCTGGTCACGCCCGGGTGCGCCACGCTCCACGTGTAGTACCAACTCGCCTTCGAGCTGGCCAGGGCCTGGCTGACACCGTCGAAGGTCCAGACGCCGACGCCCTTGCGTTTCGACGTCACCGCGGTCACCGGTGGGGCCGAGTGGGCCGTCGACCGCCGCGGTGAGGGCTTCGCGGACGAGGTCACCGCCGGGGTCGCCGGCGCGGCGGGGGCGGTGGCCGAGGGCGAGGCGGACTCCGGCGGCGCGGACGGCAGCGCCTCGGCGAGCGGCGTCGAGGCCGGCGTGGGTGCCGGGTCGGACGGCCGGGTCCCGACGACCGCCGCCCCCGCGAGGAGGACGACCGCGACGCCGGCCGCGAGCGGCACCAGCACCCGGTAGGCCCGCCGCGGTGCGGCGTGGGCGCCTCGGGTGGGCCGGACGCCCACCCCCGCGGGCGCGCCGTCACGGGCCGTCAGCTCCGGGCCGGTGTCGGGTCCACCGTGTCCGGTTCCGCGCATCGTCTCCACTCCTCACCTGTCCGGGCACTGAGCGGCGCCGGTGGTCAGCCCCACCAGCGCCTCCCTTCGGGAGACCAGCGGCAGATGTCGAGATTACGGTTTTCCCACCGCATGGGGGGATCCGCGCGGACCCGTCCCCGCACCCGGCGACCCGTCGGCGATCGAGGGCGGACCGGGCCGGCCGGGCGTGACCCCGGCCGTCAGGCGCGCAGGGCCGGTTCGTCGTCGGCCGCCGGCTCGTCCGGGCTCAGGCGGGCGTCGGCCGCCGCCTGCCCCTCGGCGTCGCCGACCTCCTCGCAGACGCCGGCGGCGTCCACCCAGTGCCGGTGCGCCTCGTCGGGGTGGCCCATCGCCGCCGCGGCGTCGCCCAGGTAGAGCAGGCTCCGGCCGAGACCGGGGGTCGCCCGGGTGCCCTCGCGCAGCCGACAGCTCTCGGCGAGCATCTCGTACGCCTGCCGGGCCTGCCCCGGGCTGGTCGCCAGCAGCGTGGCACCGGCGTTGAGCAGGGCGGCGGCCCGACTGGTCGGGTCGGTCACCGCGTCGTACTCGCGCAGCCCCGCCCGCCACGCCTGCGCCGCGTCGAGGTGTTCACCGAGCCCGGCGTGCACGAGCACCAGGTTGGTCAACGCGGCGGCGTACCCCCGCGCGTCGCCGAGCGAGCGGAACGTGTTCGCCGCCCGGACCAGGTGGTGGTGGGCGGCGTCCAACTCGCCCCGGGCCAGGCGGGCGGCACCCAACCCCAGGTCGGTGAGCGCGTGCCCGGCGCGGTCCGCCCCCGAGCGGTGCCGTCGGGACAGCTCCAGGTGCTCGACCGCGTCGTCGAGCTGCCCCAGGTCGAGCAGGGCGAGGCCGAGGTTCATGCGCGCCTGGGCGGTGCCCCGGCGGCCCCGTTCGGCCACCGCCAGGGTCAGCGCGGCGGCGGCGCCCTGCGGGTCGTGGCGGCGACGGCGCAGCACACCCAGCTCGTTGTGCGCCCAACCGGCGATCTCCGGCCGGTCGTCGGCGGTCGGGGTGGCGAGCACCGTACGACACACCTGCTCCCACTCGGGCAGCCGCTCGGCGTACGCCAGCCACCCGCACAGCGCCACCGCCAGCCGGAACCACCACCGGCGTACGCGTCGGGGCAGGGTCTCCGCCGCGCCCGCCGGCACCCGCACCACCGCCAGCAGCAGCTCCTGGTGCAGGTCGAACCAGCCGTACGGGTCGTCGTCGAGCGGCAGCGACCACTCCCGGTCCGGGGGTGAGCCGAGCGCGGCGAGATTGGTGGCGTGCCGTTCGGCCCGCCGGGCCAGGTGCCGGGTGAGCCGTGCCTGCGCGGCGACCCGGGCCCGGGCCGGTTCCGCGGCCCGCAGGTGCAGCCGCGCCAACCCGACGAGCAGGGGCCGGATCTCGTAGCGGTCGCCGCGCGCGCCGACCACGAACGCCGCGGCGGCCAGCTCGTCGAGCAGCGCGGCGACCTGCTCCGGCCGGCGGCGGGCCAGCGCGGCGATCGCGGGCCGGTCCACCGGGGCGGGGCTCAGCGACATCAGCCGGTAGAGCCGCCGCGCCGGCCGCGACAGCGCCCGGTAGGCGGTGTCCCGTTCGGTGACCAGCCGCGCGGCGGGGGAGACGGTGACCCGCTGGTGCGGGGGTGTCTGCACGGCCCGGCGCAGCGCGTCCAGCACGTCGGCGTGCCGCCAACCGTGCTGGGCGGTGCGGTAGCCCAGCGCCCGCACCGTACGCGGCTGCCGCCCGCACAGGTCCACGATGGAGCCGACGGCCGGGTCGGTACGCGGGTCCACCCGTCGGGCGCGCGCGGCCGGGGCGGCCTGACCCGCGGCGGCGAACAACTCGACCGCCTCGGCCGGGCCCGGCTCGGCGATCCAGTGCGCCACCACCCCCTCCAGCGCGGCCAGCGCGGGGCCGCCGGCGAAGAGCAGCCGGCAGTCGCGGGCGGTCGGGGGCAGCAGCGCCCGCACCTGTTCCGGACGGTCCACGTTGTCCAGCACCAGCAGCATCCGCCGCCCGTCGAGGTGGCGGCGCAGCGCGTCGGCCGCTGCGGCCAGCGCGTCCGCCCGGCCGGACGTGGGCGCCGCGGTGCCGAGGATCCGGGCCAGCGCGGTGAGCACCTGCCGGGCCGAGTGGGGCCGGCCGCCGCGACGCAGGTCCAGGTAGAACTGCCCGTCGGGGTAGCTCTCCCGGCACAGGTTGGCCGCCTGCACCGCGCACGCCGACGTGCCCACCGCCCGCCGGCCGAGCACCGCCACGGCGTGCTCCCGGCGGAGCAGCGCCACGATCGACTCCACGTGCTCGCCCCGCCCGGTGAAGCCGGCCGGGTACGGCAGCGTCGGCGCGCCGGTCGGCGGCTGCGCGACGATCTCCGTCGGCTCGGTGCCGACCGGCGGCCCGCCCCGGCGGCGGTAGACCTCCCACACCACCCCGCCGATCGCTCCGGTGACCAGCAGCACGATGCTCGCCGGCCCGAGCAGGCTGTCGGCCAGCTCGGACAGCAGGTTGCTGGCGATGTTGGCGAGCACGCCGCTGACCAGTGTGCCGACCGCGACCAGCACCGGCCAGCGGGGTGGGCGACCCCCGCCGGCGCCGGTGGGCCCGGTCACCGCACGCCGCCGGAGACGAGACCGGCCACCAGGTGCCGGCGGGCCAGGACGACCAGCAGCACCGGCAGCACCGAGGCGATCACCGAGCCGGCGGCCAGCGCGCCGCTGTTCGCCACGAAGCCACGGGTCTGCCCGGCGAGGAAGAGCCCCAGCGGCGCCGCGTCCGGGCCGCTGAACAGCAGGCCGACGACCAGGTCGTTCCACACCTGCACGAACTCCAGCACGGACACGGCGACGATCGCCGGGCGGTTGTGTCGGGCCAGCCGGCGCAGCGTGCCCCACCAGTGCCGTCCGCCGAGGCGCGCGTCGCGGACCTGCTCGGCCGGCAGGTCGGCGAACGCGTTGCGCAGCACCAGCACCGCGAACGGCACGCCCAGCGCCACGTGGACCAGGGCCAGACCACGGGCGGTGCCGGAGGAGAGCGCCACGCCCAGCACCTCGTTGACCGGGCCGGCGATCGCCTGCACCGGCACGATGGTGGCGGCCATCAGCAGCAGGCCGGTGACCTGGGCGGTGGGGCCGGTCAGCCACGCCAGGGGGTACGCGGCGAGCAGCGCGACGCCCAGCACGGCGGCGGTCACCACGGTGGCCAGCAGGAGCGTGAAGGTCAGGGCGCGCCAGAGCTCCGCCCCGGTGACCACCTCGCGGTAGGAGTCGAGGCTGGGCGGGGCCGACCACCAGCCCTCCGCCGCCGCGTCCACCGGCCCGTGCAGCGACGTCGCCACCAGCGCGCCGAGCGGCACCAGCCAGGCCACCGCGGCACCCGCCGCGAGCAGCCGGAACAGCCGGGGTGGCGCGGTGGCGGCCGGGTCCGGCTCGGGCGGGTCGGCGGGGCGCGGCGGCGGCCACGCCTGCCGGACGAACAGCGCCGCGACCAGCATGCCGGCGACCACCGCCAGCAGCCACACCACGCCGAGCGCGGCCCCCTCGCCGGTGGTGGTGCCGCCGGAGGTCTGCCACACCCGCAGGGCCAGCACCGCCGCCTCGTCGCGGACCGAACCGGGCGCCATCACCAGGATCAGGTCGAACGTCCGGCTGGTGCCGAGCGCCACCAGCGCGAAGACGACCGCGCCGGTGCGCAGCAGCAGCGGTCGCCACTGCGCGTCCCAGAGCACGTGCCGCCGGCCGCCCCCGTAGGCCCGTACGGCGTCGGCGAGGCTCGGTGGCACCCGGTCCAGGGCGGCCCGGAACACGAGCAGGGCGAGCCCCACCCACGCCCACACGAACGCCGACATCAGGGCGACGGTGACCAGGCCCGGGCCGAGCAGCTGGGGCGCCTCCCCGGCGGAGCGGCCGGTCAGCGTGGCGGCCACCAGCGTGGCCAGCCCCCGCGACGGGTCCGGGTCGTACATCAGCCGGAAGGTGACCCCGGTGACCACCAGTGGCAGCGCGATCGGCGCCACCAGGATCAGCCGGACCAGCCCGCCCTCCTGTGAGCGGCGGGACGCCACGGCCAGCAGGTAGCCCAGCCCGGTCACCACGGCCGGCACCAGCAGCGCCCAGAGCACCGTGCGTCCCACCACCGCGCCGGTGCCGGGAGCGGACAGCGCCGCCCGGAAGTGGGCGGCCCCCACCCACCGGCCGTCGGTGGTCACGCTGGCGTGCAGCATCCGCAGCACCGGCCAGAGCACCAGCCCGCCGAGCAGCAGCGCCGCCGGCAGCAGCAGCGCCGACGTGGCGCCCGCCGCCGGGTACGCGCGCCCGCGCCGCGGTGGACCGACGTCGTCGAGCACGGCCAGCTCGCCGAGAACCGGTGCCCGGGTCATCGCCCGCCGCCCGCGCGTCGGGCCGCCGCCGCCAGCTGCCCGGTGGCCCGGCGCACCGCCTCGGCCGCCCGCACCCCCGCTGTGACGTCCGCGAAGAAGTCCTGCATGATCCGCCAGATGCCGACGCCGTCGGAGCCGGTGAACGGGCCCGGTAGCCGGTCGGAGAGGTCGAACCGCAGGGTCGCGGCCGTGCGCAGCTCGCCGGCCAGCCGGCGGCGCATCGGGTCGGCGTAGCTGTCCGGCGGCACGGTCAGGTTGGGCGACAGGTAGCCGCCGGCCCGCAGCCACGGCCGGAACGCGGCCGGGTCGGTGAGCCAGCCCGCCAGGTCCACCCCGGCCGGGCTGAAGGCCACCGCCGCGTCGCCCCCGACGATGAGCGGCCCGCCGCCCGACCCGCTGCCGGGGAACCGGAACGTCGACGGCGGCGGCGACCCGCGCCGGAACCGGCGCACCACGTCCTCGACGAAGTCGCCCTCGAAGACCAGCACCGCCCGCCGGGAGTGGACCACCTGGATCACCGACTCCTCGTACTGGGTGAGCAGGGCCCGGCGGGCGCCACCCGGGAACGCGCCGTCGACGCTCCAGATCTCGGCGAGCCGGTCGAGCGCGTCGCGCACCGGCGGACCCTGCCAGTCGGCGTCCGGCCCGGCGAGGCCGTCGTAGCCGCCGGGGGAGAGGTCGGCCAGCACGTTCTCGAACCAGTCGGTCAGCACCCAGCCGTCGGCCGCGCCGATCGCCAGCGGCGCCGGGCCCTCGGCGCGCCGGGCCCGGGCGGCGAGGCGGCGGGTGAGCGCGACGAGCTCGTCCCAACTGCCGGGCGGCTGCGGCAGGACCGACGGCAGGTGCCAGAAGAGCGACTTGTGGGCCGCCTTCACCCAGAGCCCGTGGCGCTGCCCGTCGTCGGTGAGCAGACCGCCCAGGTCGCCGGGTACGGCGTAGCCGGGGGCCGGGGCGAGCGGGCGCAGCCAGCCGCGTCGCGCGTACTCGGTGACCAGGCCGGGCCGGGGCAGGATCGCCACGTCGGGGCTCGTGCCGGCGAGGTGCCGGGCGCGCAGGAACGCGTCGATGTCGTTGCCGGCGCTGATCACGTGTACCGGCGTGCCGTAGCCGGCCACCACCTCGCGGAACCGTGCCAGCTCACCGCCGCTCCACACCACGGCCACCTGGACCGCGCGCGTCTCGTCGCCGCAGCCGGCCGCGACCGTCGCCGGGCCGGCGGCGAGGGCCCGCAGCAGCGTGCGGCGGCGTAGTGCGCGGCTCATCGCGCCGCCGCCTCGGTGACCAGCGTGACCCGGGTGGGGATCTCGGCCAGCGTCGCCGGGTCGGCGGTGCACACGAGCACGGCGACGCCCGGGGCGTCCGGCGGGGACAGCCGGGGGACGAGATCGGCCAGCCGTCCACCGGCGGCCATCCCGGTCGGCAGGTCGACCACCAGCACCTCGGGCAGGCAGGCGGCGGCCCGGGCGAGGGCCACCCGGAAGCGTTGGGCGTCGGAGAGCAGGTGGGGCAGCAGCGCGAGCGTCGGCGCCAACTCCAGCCGGTCGATGACCGTGGCCGCCCAGTCGTCGGCCACCTCGCGCACCCGCTCGCGCTTGCGCTGGCCGTAGGAGATGTTGCGCCGCACGGTGAGCTGCGGCAGCAGCGCGCCGCAGGCCGGGACGTAGCCGATCTGGCGGCGCGGCGGCGGCAGGTCGGTGACGTCCCGCTCGCCGACCATGATCCGCCCGGCGACCGGCGCGGCGAGCCCGGCCAGCACCCGGGCGACCGCCGTGCCCACCCGGCGCGGTGCCACCAGGGCGGCTGTCCGTCCGGCCGGGACGTCCAGGGTCACCGGACCGGTGCCCGGTACGGCGACCAGTGCGCGCAGCCGTAGCGTGACTCTCACCTCCGGTGATCTCGTCAACCCCGTCCCAGGGTGGCACATCGTGCCGACAATCGATGTCCCGTGCCCTCCACAGTGGAGGTGACGTCGGCCCGGTCAGGCGGGCGGGGGAGCGGTGCTGCGGTAGATCGCCGACAACCAGACGTCGAGCAGCACGTCCACCACGTCCGGCGCGGCGATCGCCGGCCCGTCGGCGGCGAACGTGGCATACAGGACGCGTTCGTTCATCGAGTTCAGCGCGATGGCCAGGTCCCGCGCCGATGGGCCGCCCGGGGCCGCGCCGCGTCGCCGCTCGGCCTCGATGGCGGTCTCGGTGGCCTGCACCCACCGCTCCAGCACCGCCGCCCAGAGCTGGCGGACCTCGGCGTTGGTGCCGCGTACCTGGGCGCAGGCCAGCGCGACCGCCTTGTGCGCCCGGAACGTGTCGTGGAAGCGGCCGATCAGCTGCCGCCACCGGACCCGGGGGTCCTCGGCGAGGTGGCCCAGCGCGTCGCCGGCCGCCGCGTCGGCCTCCTCGGTGACCCGGTCGAGCAGGGTGAGCAGCACGGCGTCCTTGGACGGGAAGTAGAAGTAGAACGTGGGGCGGGAGATGCCGGCCCCGCGGGCCAGGTCGTCGATGGAGATGTCGGGGAACGGCCGCCGCTCCAGCAGCGCCTCCGCCGTGCGGAGGATCGCCAGCTCGCGGTGGTCGCCGGTGGACCGCGCGACGCGCCGCCCACGCGGGCTCGCACCCCCGCCGGTGGCGCGGACGGTCGTCATGGCCGTCGATCCTACCGTGGCTCAACACCCTGTCGAGTCAGTCGACAGGGTGTTGACCGACGTCGACGGCGATGGATAGGGTCCGGTGCACCACCCCGCACCGGGAGTTGCCATGGCCTGCGACCACGTCGACGTGCTCATCGTCGGCGCCGGGCTGTCCGGCGTCGGCGCCGCCTGCCACCTCCAACGCGAACACCCGGGCCGCACCTACGCGCTGCTGGAGGCGCGCGACGCGATCGGCGGCACCTGGGACCTGTTCCGCTACCCGGGCGTCCGGTCCGACTCGGACATGTTCACCCTCGGCTACGCGTTCAAGCCGTGGACCGACCCCAGGTCGATCGCCGACGGCGACGCCATCCGCGCGTACGTGCGGGAGACCGCCCGCGAGTACGGTGTGGACCGGCGCATCCGCTTCCGGCATCGGGTGGTGCGCGCCGCCTGGGACAGCGCGACGGCCCGGTGGACCGTCCACGCCCACCGCGAGGACACCGGCGCGACGGTCGAGCTGACCTGCGGCTTCCTCCACGTGTGCGCCGGCTACTACCGCTACGACGCCGGCTACACACCGGCCTTCCCCGGCCTCGAGCGGTACACCGGCCGGCTCGTCCACCCCCAGCACTGGCCCGCCGACCTGGACCACGACGGCAAGCGGGTCGTGGTGATCGGCAGCGGTGCCACCGCCGTCACCCTGGTGCCCGCCATGGCCGAGCGGGCGGCCCACGTGACCATGCTCCAGCGCTCACCCACGTACGTCATCCCGCTGGCGTCGCGCGACCGGTTCGCCGACCTGCTGCGACGGTGGCTGCCGGCGAAGGCCGCCTACCCGGTGGTGCGGTGGAAGAACGTCCTGCTCGGCACGGCCAGCTACCAGTTCAGCCGGCGCGCGCCCGGCCTGATGAAGCGCGCGCTGCGCCGCGCCGCCCGCACCCGCCTGCCGGCCGGATACGACCTCGACACGCACTTCGCACCCCGCTACGACCCCTGGGACCAGCGGCTCTGCGTGGTGCCCGACGGTGACCTCTTCGCCGCCGTGCGGGCCGGCCGGGCCTCGGTCGTCACCGACACCATCGACACGTTCACCGAGCACGGCCTCCGTCTCGCCTCCGGCGCGGAGCTGCCCGCCGACATCGTGGTCACCGCCACCGGGCTCAACCTGCTCGCGCTCGGCGGGATGACCCTCACCGTGGACGGCGTCGAGGTCGACCTGAGCCGGAGTGTCGCCTACAAGGGCACGATGCTCTCCGGCGTGCCGAACCTCGCCCTGACCGTCGGCTACACCAACGCCTCCTGGACGCTGAAGGCCGACCTCGTCGCCACGTACGTGTGCCGGCTGCTGCGCCACCTCGACCGCACCGGCCAGCAGATCGTGACCCCGCTGCCGCCGCCGGGGGAGCAGCGGGTGCCGCTGATCGACCTCCAGGCGGGGTACGTGCTGCGTAGCCTGGAAGCGTTCCCCAAACAGGGCGTCTCCGCGCCGTGGCGGCTCTACCAGAACTACCCGCGGGACGTGCTGCTGATGCGGCACGGCCGGCTCACCGACTCCGGCGTGCGATTCTCCCGCGCCGGCAGCCAGGAGAGGAGCGCGTCGCGTGCGTAGGTTCGACTTCGCCGGCGCCACGGCCCTGGTCACCGGCGCCGCCAGCGGCATCGGCGAGGCGCTGGCACACGCGTTGGCCCGCCGCGGCAGCCACCTGGTGCTGCTCGACCGCGACGCCGAGCGGCTCGACGCCGTGGTCGCCGCGATCCGCGCCGCGCACCCCGACCGGCAGTTGCACACCTACGTCGTCGACCTGGCCGACCCGGCGGAGACCGCGCGGGTGGCCGCGGAGATCCGGCAGCGGCACCCGCGGCTCCGGCTGCTCGTCAACAACGCCGGGGTCGCCCTCGGCGGCCGCTTCGACCAGGTGACCTTCGAGGAGTTCAGCTGGGTCGTCGACATCAACTTTCGGGCCGTCGCGCAGCTCACCCACGCGCTGCTGCCCGCGCTCAAGGCCGAGCCCGGCGCCCACCTGGTCAACGTCTCCAGCCTGTTCGGGCTGATGGCCCCGCCCGGCCAGACCGCCTACGCGGCGAGCAAGTTCGCCGTCCGGGGGTTCACCGAGGCGCTGCGCGCCGAGCTGGCCGAGGACGGTATCGGCGTCACCTCCGTGCACCCCGGCGGCATCAAAACCCGCATCGCCGCCAACGCCCGCGTCGGCAGCGGCGTCGAACCCACCGAGTACGAGCAGGGACGACGGCAGTTCGAGAAGCTGCTCACCATCCCACCGGCGCGGGCCGCCGAGGTGATCCTGCGCGCCGTCACCCGCCGCCGGGGCCGCGCCCTGATCGGCTGGTCCGCGAAACTGCCCGACCTGCTGGTCCGGGTGGCTCCCGCCGGCTACCAGCGGGTCATCGCCCTCGGCCTGCGGGGCACCGGCACGGGCACGCCGCGCACCACCACCCCCGGCCCGGCACCCGCCGACGCCCCATTGACCGCGCCGACCGGGTCGGCGCCGCACCACACCCCACCCCCGTCGCCGACCGGTTCCCGGCCGGCGGCGGACCACACCCCACCCACCACGGCGCCGACCACCACACCGCCGGTCGCCGTACCCGCCCCGCGACCGGCACCGCAGCCGGCCGCCGAAACCGCCAGGGAGTCAGCGTGAGCGCCACGAGCGGCCGTGCGAACCCCGTAGCCGTCAACGGATCCCCCGGAGCCGCGTACCACTGGGACCGTCCCCGGCACGTCACCGTCGCGGGGCGCCGCGTGCGCCACCGGATCGACGGAGACGGCCCGCCGGTCGTGCTGCTGCACGGCATCGGCCGTACGATGCGCGACTTCACCGAGCAGCACGAGCTGCTCGCCCAGCGGTTCCGGGTGCACAGCGTCGACCTGCCCGGCTACGGCGGGTCGCTGCCCATGACCGAGCCCTACTCGCTGCCCGCGCTGGCCCGCTTCGTCGCCGGCTACCTGGACGCGGTCGGCGTCGACCAGCCCGCGCACCTGGTCGGCAACTCGCTGGGCGGTGCGGTGGCCATGCAGCTCGCCGTCACCGAACCCGAACGGGTGGCCAGCCTCGCGTTGGTCGCCAGCGCCGGCTTCGGTCAGGAGGTGGCCCTTACGCTGCGGCTGCTCGCCCTGCGCCCGCTGGGCCGGCTGATGCTGCGCCCCCGACGCCGGTCCGCCCTCCGGGTCGAACGCGCGCTCTTCCACGACCCGTCGTTCGCCACCGCCGAGCGCGTGGCGTACGCCCTGGAGGTCGCCCGTCAGCCGTACACCCCGCGCGTCCTGCTCGAAACCCTGCGCAGCCTCGGCGGCTTCCGGGGCGTCCGGCCCCAGTGGCGCGAGAAGCTGCTCACCCAGCTCGCCGCGCGCGACGTGCCGGTCCTGGTGGTCTGGGGCGACCGTGACCTGATCCTGCCGGCGGCCCACCTCGACGCCGCCCGCGAGCGGCTGCCCCGGGCCCGCACCCACCTGTTCCAGGACTGCGGGCACATGCCGCAGATCGAGCGGGCCGCGGAGTTTCACCGGCTGCTGCTCGACTTCTGGTCCGCACCCGGCGGCGCCACCCTCACCGCGACGGTCGACGACCCGCGCGGCGCGGGCAAGCGCCGACCGGCCACCGAGGCCGGCTGAACCGAGCGCGCACCGGCCGGCCCTCGCGTCCGCGCGGGGGCCGGCCGCTCTCGGGCGGGGCGGGTCGCCGCCGTTCACGACCCCGGCCCCTCCGGGGCCCCGGCCGGCGTCGTCTGCCGGGCCGGCCGTCGGCCGACCGCGGTGCTCACCACCAGCAGGAACAGCAGGACAGCCACGAGGTGGACCGGTGCCGGCCCGAGCGGCGCGAGCAGCACCAGCCCCGCCGCCACCGGGAAGGCCACCGCCCGGGCGCCCCGCTCCCGACGGCGGACGTGCACCAACCACACGGTGATCAGGTAGACCGCGACCGGCACGGCGACCGCGTAGCCGACGTCGGTGCGGGACAGGTGCGCCAGGTGCCGCTCCTGGTCGACGGCCGCGGCCAGGCCCGCCCCGACCGCGGCGACCGACGCGAAGATCAGATAGTGGCCGTACCCCCAGAAGAGCGCCTCGCTCAGCTGGGTCGACACCTGGACCGGCCGGTCGAAGTAGAGCCACCACAGGGCGAAGACGATCACCGCGTCGGCGGCGGCCAGGGACCAGAGGTCGTGCTGGCCGGCGTCCACGCCGGTCTGCAACGCCACCGAGGTCGCCAGCACCACCTCGCCGAGCACGATCAGGGTGAACAGGCCGTACCGTTCGACGATGTGCCGCGGGTGCCACGGCGTCATGCCGGGCCGCTCGGCGATCGCCGGCACCAGCAGGTCGGCCAGCGCCAGCACCGCGAAGGAAGTCACCCGCCACTGCTCGGGCAGGACGAGCCGGAGCAGCCAGCCCACCTGCACGACCGCGATCCCGACGGCGTAGCGGATGGCGGCGGCCCGATGGTCGGGGTCGCCGGCCGCCGCCCGCAGCCAGTGGACGACCGCGGCCAGCCGCATCACCACGTACCCGTAGGTGATCGTGGTGAAGTCGCCCTCGGCGAACGCCCGCGGTACGCCGGACGCGATGATCAGCGCGCCGCTGATCTGCACCAGGGTGGTGATCCGGTACACGTCGTCGTCCGTGTCGTACGCCGACGCGAACCAGGTGAAGTTCATCCACGACCACCAGATCGCGAAGAACACCATCAGATAGCTGCCGACGGCGTGACCGAACCGGCCCTCGGACACGTCGTGGTGCAGACTCGTGGCCGCCTGCGCCACCGCCACCACGAAGCAGAGGTCGAAGAAGAGCTCCAGCGTCGTGGCGGAGCGGTGCGGCTCGTCCCGGCGGCGGCCGGTCATCTGGCGGTGCCAGGGCCGCACGGATCGGATCTCGGTCACCGCTGCTCCTCCGGCGGCCAGGGGTCGACCACGCCGCGCCGTCGTCGCCGTACCACCGCACGATAGCCAGCGGCCCGGCCCGCCGAGCCCGATCCGGCGGACCCGAGACCAGGCGGTGGTCCAGGCCACGAACGTGGTGCCCGCGCCGCCCGGCGACCCGGCCGCCGCGCACGATGAACGGCATGATCCTGCGGACACCGCGGTGACCGCGGCCACCGCCACCGCCGCGATTCCCCGCCGGTCGGCGCTGCTCGTCTGGGGCGTGGCGATGAGCGCGTACGTGGCCGCGGTCTTCCACCGCAGCTCACTCGGCGTCACCGGGGTCGACGCCGCCCACCGGTTCGACATCAACGCCTCGGCGCTGGCCACCTTCTCCGTCGCCCAGCTCGCGGTGTACGCCGCCATGCAGGTCCCGGTCGGCATGCTGATCGACCGGTTCGGCTCCCGGCGGCTCCTCGCCGCCGGCGGTGTGCTGATGGTCGCCGGTCAGCTCTGCTTCGCCCTCGTCACCGACGTCCGGCTCGCCGTGGCGGCCCGGGTCCTGGTCGGCCTCGGCGACGCGATGACCTTCATCAGCGTGCTGCGCCTCGTGACGTTCTGGTTCCCCGGCCGCGCGAACCCGCTGGTCGTGCAGCTCACCGGCACGCTCGGCCAGCTCGGGGCGATCCTCGGCGCCGTGCCCCTGGTCGCGCTGCTGCATCACACCGGCTGGACCCCGGCGTTCCTGGTGGCCGCGGCGTTCGGCGCCACAGCCGTGCTCCTGGTCCTCGTCGCCGTCCGGGACACCCCGCACCGAGCCGCCCTGGCCGGACCGCCGCCCCGGCTCGCCGACGTCCGGTGGCAACTCGCCGCCGCCTGGGCGCAGCCCGGCACCCGGCTGGGGCTCTGGACGCACTTCGTCACCCAGTTCTCCGGCTCGGTGTTCGCGCTGCTCTGGGGCTACCCCTTCCTGGTGCAGGGCCAGGGGCTCACCCCCACCGCGGCGGCGTCGCTGCTCACCCTGATGACCGTCGCCGGACTGCTGGTCGGGCCGGTCCTCGCGCACCTGTGCGCGCGGCACCCGTTCCGCCGGTCGGTGCTGGTCCTCACGGTCGTCGCCGCCACCGCCGGAACCTGGGCGGTGGTGCTCGCCTGGCCCGGTCCGGCGCCACGGTGGCTGCTGGTGGCGCTGGTGCTGGTCCTCGCCGTCAACGGACCCGCCTCGATCATCGGGTTCGACTACGCGCGCACGTTCAACCCGGCGCACCGCATCGGCAGCGCCACCGGCATCGTCAACGTCGGCGGCTTCGTCGCCTCGATCGTGCTGGTGCTCGCCGTCGGCCTGGTGCTCGACCTGGCCGGGCCGGCCGGGCGTGGCACGCCCGACCTGGCCGCGTTCCGCTGGGCCTTCGCCGTGCAGTACGCGCTCTGGGCCCTCGGCGCGGTCCAGGTGCTCCGCTACCGCAACGCGGCCCGTCGCGCGCTGGCCGTCGACGCGTCCGCGCCGTCGCTCGCCGTCGGGTCAGCGGTGCTTGCGGTGGGTGAGGTCGTCGAGCACCAGGGTGAGTCCGGCGCCGACCAGCCAGGAGTCCTTGGCGATCGCGATGCCCGCCAGCGACGGCCGGAGGCTGTTGGGCTCGCGTAGCGCGGGGGTCTTCAGGTAAACCTGCATCAGCCCGGCGCCGAAGGCGGTCAACCCCAGCCCCACCAGCGCCGACGGGATGAACGGGACCACCAGGGCGGCACCGAGCGCGGTCTCGCTGTAGGAGAGGAGCTTGGCGAACTGCTTCGGCTCGAACCGCCGAAGCTGGGGGATCGCCCCGGTGGCCAGCCCGTGCAGCCCCTCCGCGGCCTCGCCCTCCAGGGTCCGCTTGGTCAGACCCGAGTTGAGGAAGAAGGCGCCGAGGGCCAACCGCAATGGTAGGTGAACAGCTTTCATGATCACTCCTGCCGTACCGGACCGGATCGTGCCCCCGCGTACCCGTCGGTGCGCCGGATAACCGCCGTCGCGCCGACTGCGCCGGGGTGATCGATCGCGATAGGTTCGGCCGCAGGGCCGACCGCCCCCGGTCGCCCGCCACCACCGCCGAACCAGGAGGGCAACCGTGAGCCAGGAGGTCCGGGGAGTCATCTCCCGCAGCAAGGGCGCGCCGGTCGAGGTCACCACCATCGTCGTTCCCGACCCGGGGCCGGGCGAGGCGGTCGTCCGGGTCCAGTCGTGCGGGGTGTGCCACACCGACCTGCACTACCGCGAAGGCGGCATCAACGACGACTACCCCTTCCTGCTCGGCCACGAGGCCGCCGGCATCGTCGAGGAGGTCGGCGAGGGCGTCACCGAGGTGGCGGCCGGCGACTTCGTCATCCTCAACTGGCGCGCGGTGTGCGGGGTCTGCCGCGCCTGCCGGCGGGGCCGCCCGTGGTACTGCTTCGCCACCCACAACGCCAGCCGGAAGATGACCCTGACCGACGGCACCGAGCTGGCCCCGGCGCTGGGCATCGGGGCGTTCGTCGAGAAGACGCTGGTGCACGCCGGGCAGTGCACCAAGGTCAACCCGGCGGCCCGACCGGCCGCGGTGGGGCTGCTCGGCTGCGGGGTGATGGCGGGCCTCGGCGCCGCCATGAACACCGGCGGGGTCACCCGCGGCGACTCGGTCGCGGTGATCGGCTGCGGCGGGGTCGGGGACGCCGCGGTCGCCGGCGCGGCGCTGGCCGGCGCGACGACGATCATCGCGGTGGACACCGACTCCCGCAAGCTCGACTGGGCCCGCCGCTTCGGCGCCACCCACACCGTCAACGCCTCCGAGGACGACCCCGTCGAGGCGATCCGCGCCGCCACCGGCGGGTTCGGCGCCGACGTGGTGATCGAGGCGGTGGGCCGGCCGGAAACCTGGAAGCAGGCCTTCTACGCCCGTGACCTCGCCGGCACCGTCGTGCTCGTCGGGGTGCCCACCCCGGAGATGACCCTCGAGGTGCCGCTGCTCGACGTGTTCGGCCGCGGCGGCGCCCTCAAGTCCAGCTGGTACGGCGACTGCCTGCCCAGCCGGGACTTCCCGATGCTGACCGAGCTCTACCTGCAGGGCCGCCTCGACCTGGACGCGTTCGTCACCGAGGAGATCGCCCTCGACCAGGTGGAGCAGGCCTTCACCCGGATGCACCACGGCGACGTGCTGCGCTCGGTGGTGGTCTTCCCGTGAGCGCCCGCGTCGACCGCGCGGTCACCTCCGGCACATTCTCCCTCGACGGGCAGACCTTCGACGTGGACAACAACGTCTGGGTGGTGGGCGACGACCGCGAGTGTGTCGTCCTGGACGCCCCGCACGACGTGGAGGCCATCCTGCGGGTGGTGGGGGAGCGGCAGGTCCGGGCCATCCTGGCCACCCACGCCCACGACGACCACGTCCGGGTCGCCCCGGCGCTGGCCCACGTGACCGGGGCGCCGGTGCTGCTGCACCCCGACGACCGGGTGCTGTGGGACCTCGTCCATCCGGACGTGCCGCCCGGCGGCGACCTGCGCCACGGCATGACCGTCGAGGTCGCCGGCATCGGGCTGCACGTCCTGCACACCCCCGGTCACAGCCCCGGCGCGTGCAGCTTCCACGCGCCCGCGCTGGGTGCCGTCTTCACCGGCGACACCCTCTTCGCCGGCGGGCCCGGCGCCACCGGCCGCTCCTACAGCGACTTCGGCACCATCATCGATTCGATCCGGTCCCGGCTGCTCACCCTGCCGCCGGACACCGTCGTGCACACCGGGCACGGCGACGACACGACCGTCGGCGCCGAGGCGCCGCACCTGCAGGAGTGGCTCGCCCGGGGCCACTGACCACTGATGTGCCTCTGCGGTGCGGACCGGCGCCGGGAGGCGATTCCTTCGCGCGAGCCGGGCCGGCCGGTCGGCCCAGCCCGGCTCGTCGGCGGTTCTTCGCGCGGTCGGCCCGGTCGGCCCGGTCGGCCTGTCCCGGGTGGTCGGCGTGTCCCGGGCGGTCGACCTGTCCCGGGTGGGCGGCGTTCCCGTCAGCGCCGAGGCGAACGGCTCATGTGCAGCCGGACCGTGGTGCCCGCCGCGGTGCTGCGCAGCAGGACCAGGTCGCACAGGGCGTGGACGATCACCAGGCCGCGCCCGCCCTCCCCGTCGCGCGGCGGCGTCAACCGGCCCGCGAGCGGGTCGGTCAGCCAACCGTCGTCGCGTACCTCGCAGACCAACTCGTCGGATGTGCGCCACACGTGCAAGGTGCCGCCGCCCCCGGCGTGCGTGACGCTGTTGGCCGCCAGCTCCGTCACCGCGATCTGCAGGTCCGCCACCCGGTCCGCCGGCAACCCGGCCTCCGTCGCGTGGCCGGTCACGAACCGGCGTACCGCGGAGAGCGTCTCGATGCCGAAGCTCAGCGCCGCGACGGGTTCCGGCGGTGTGGGCAGCGGCTTGTCGTAGCGGACGACCACATCGGACGGCGCGTACCCACCGCTCGTCCGCCGCCCCCGCGCGTCCTCGACCACCGGGTGGGTGGCGTACGCGTCGGCGATCACCGTCTTGTCCAGGCCGGCGTCGTACGGGCACAGCAGCCGCAGCCCGCGCCCCGCGAGAGCGGGGTTCACCAGGGCCTCGTGCTGCGCGCACGCCTGGTGTTCGGCCCGGCTGCGCCCGGACCAGACCGACTCGCCCACGATCCGGGTCCGCCGACCCGGGTGCCGCTCCACGAACGCCTGGAGCACCCACGGCAGGATCGCACCCGGGTTGCGTCCGGCGCCGGCCATGTCGGTCCAGTGCAGCCCGGGCGCCTCGCCGACGGCGTCGCGCACGAGGGCCAGGTTGCCGGTGGGCAGCGCGACCAGCACCGGCTCACCCGCGGTCAGGCCGTCCTCGATGAACCGGGACGTGACACCGAGCAGGTGCGTCGCGTCGCGGTAGAAGAACCCCTCGTGGGCGAGACCGCCGGTCGAAGGGGCGGCGGTCAGGTCCGGCCCGGTCATACCAGCCGGCCCTCCGTCGACGCCGGCGCTGCCAGTCTGACGAGGCACACCGGGCCGACCACCCCCACCCGCAGCCACCAATCGCCTCCCGGTCCGTTTTCTCACTGTAAACCGGGTGCCGGGCGGTGTGGTGCCGTGCCACCCCGGTGTACGTCCACTCCGGCCCGGTCCGGGGCCGGTGTCCATGTCCTCGGCAGCCCCTACCATCGGTGGGCGTGAACCGAGAGTCAGAGGAACGTCCGCCCACCGTCCGCCAACTGCGTCTGGTGGTGGAGGCCGAGGACTACGAGGCGGCGGTCGCGTTCTTCCGCGACGCGCTCGGCCTGCCCGAGGAGGCGGCCTTCGCCGGTGACGGTGATGCCCGCGTGGTCATCCTGGACGCCGGCCGGGCCACCCTGGAGATCGCCAATCCGGCGCAGAAGCGGATGATCGACGAGGTCGAGGTGGGTCGGCAGGTCGCGCCCCGGCTACGGGTGGCGTTCGAGGTCGACGACACGCGTACGACCACCGACCGGCTGGTCGCCGCCGGCGCCGAGCAGATCGCGCCGCCCACCGTCACCCCCTGGCAGTCGTTGAACTCCCGCCTCGACGCACCCGCCGGCCTCCAGATCACGGTCTTCCAGGAACTCGCCGGCCAGGACGGGACGACGGCGGACCGGGCCGGCGACCAGTGAGCGCCGCGCGTAGCTGACCGCCGCTCGCTCCAATCCGGGCTTCGTCCCGTTGACGTCTCGATTCGGCCGGTCGCTCCGACGTCCGGGTTCGGCCGTCGACGTCTCGGTTCGGCTGGTTGCCTCGGCCTGGGGTCCGGCGGCCGACGTCTCGGCTGGCCCGGTCGCTCTGGTCCGGGTTCGGCCGTCGACGTCTCGGCTCGCGCGTCGCCGGTCCGGCTGCGCCCGCCCGTCCGACCCTGGGCATCTCGCCGTTCCCACGCCCCGCCGGGGCCGTCCGGTGCCGCCTGTCCGGTCCGTACCTGTCCGGCCGCTCTGCCCGATGACCGAGCGTGCCGTTACGCACCGCTGTCCGGTTGCCCGCGTGACCGGGACCGCGGCCGTCGCCGGCGGGATCATTTCCGGAATGCCCGACACGTCGAGCTCGTTGTGTCCCCCGTACCGCCCGAGCTCAAACCCAACTCCGGCGCGGACACCCCTCGAGGAGTGCTCACCCCGGAGCGCTTCGCACGATCGAAAGGGCAACCATCGTGAAGCTTGACTTCCGCCGATGGCTCCCGGCCATCGCGAAGGACTTGAAGCTCGACCCGAGCCGGTGGCTCACCACCGTCGGCAAGGACAACTACCGTAAGACCGCGCTGAGCGTCGCGGGTGTCGCCGTGCTCGGCGGCCTCGCTCTCGGGCCGACCGCGGTCGCCGCCCCCATCACCACCGGACCCTCCGAGGGTGCGGTCGCCGCCATCAACCTCGCCACGGGCAAGGGCAACGCGGACGACCGGGGCACCAGCGTCGAGTCCGGCCTGACCACCGGTTCCCGTAGCGGCAAGGCGGACGCCGGCAGGCCGAGCCGGGACAAGTTGGTCCCGCACGGTGTGGAGGGCGCTCAGTCGCGCATCCCGCTGGACGACGCGCAGATCTCCAACGCCAAGGCCATCATCAAGGCGGCCAAGAAGACCGGCGTGGGGGAGCGGGGCGCGGTCATCGGCGTCGCGACGTCGCTGCAGGAGTCGAAGCTGTACAACCTCGGCCACCTGGGCGCGTACAACGACCACGACTCGCAGGGCCTGTTCCAGCAGCGGCCCTCGTCCGGTTGGGGCACGCCCGAGCAGATCACCGATCCGGACTACGCGGCGACGGCCTTCTTCACCGGGCTGAAGAACGTGGGCGGTTGGCAGGACCTGCCGCTGACCACCGCCGCGCAGACCGTGCAGGTCTCGGCGTACCCCTTCGCGTACGCCCAGTGGGAGGACCAGGCGGCGGACATCGTCCAGCAGCTCTGGTGAGGTGACGAAGACAGGCCGGCCGGCCCCGACGGGGCCGGCCGGTTTCGTCTGTCCGGACCCGAACCCGCCGCACCGTTCGCGCCTGCTTGCCGGACGCGCGTGGTGGATTGGGCGGCGCCGGCTGTAGATCTTGGTGAGTTGTGGCCCCTCTGGGGGCCTCAATCGTCCAAGATCTGCAAAACCTCGGGTTCGCGCCGCCGGGTGGATCGTTTCGGACGTGCCTGTCCGCGTGGTGGCTGGTGGGTTTTTGTCTGGTTTCGGGTGGGTGGGGTGTCGGGGTTTGTGGCGTGGGGTCCTGTGGTCGGGGCCACGGTGGGGTTGGAATGGTGGCTGGGTCGGGGGCGTTGAACAGTCTCTGACGGCCGAGGTAGCAGCCCTGGTTCCGCTGGCCCGGTGGGTTGGTGGGTGCGGGTGAGCGGCCCGGAATGATGGCCCCGCCCCGGTCGTTGGACATGGACCACGCGATCGGCGGGCCCCCGGGAATGACGGTGGGGCGCGGGTCGTTGGACGTGGACCCGGCGATTGGCGGGCCCCCGGGAATGACGGTGGGCTGGCGGTCGTTGGATAGGGACCCGGCGCGGTGAGCCCCCCGGCTCGACCCGGTCGCCGGAACATCCGGTCCAGGTGAGCAAACCTTTCTGCTCCCGGGCCTGTCGGGTCAGGCACACCGCCGACCCACACACCCAAGACTTTCCCCCTTGCTTTTCAGGGCGCCGGTTCCCCGGTGCCGTCCCTGTGCCGATCCTTTCCCCCTGGTCGGTGTGGGCTCCCCCGAGCATTGGAGCTTCTGTCATGAACACGATCATGCGTAAGAGCGTTCTTGGTATCGCTGGTCTGGCTTTCGCCGGTGGGATCGCTGGTGGTCCGATCGCCGCGCACGCCGCCACCCCGGCGGTGGACGCGAAGCCCGTCGCGGTGGTGCAGACCGACAAGGTTGATGCGGCGAAGTTGATCCCGCATGGTGTGCAGGGTGCGCAGTCGCACATCGACCTCAACGATGAGCAGGTCGGCAACGTGAAGGCGATCATCGCCGCCACGAAGAAGTCGGGCATGGACGAGCGGGCCGCGGTCATCTCGGTCGCGACGAGCCTGCAGGAGTCGAAGCTGGAGAACCTGGGCCACCTCGGCGACCGTAACGACCATGACTCGCTGGGCCTGTTCCAGCAGCGCCCGTCCAGTGGTTGGGGTAGCCCGGAGCAGATCACTGACCCGATCTACTCGACCCAGGCGTTCCTCAAGGGCCTCAAGCAGGTCGACGGTTGGAAGGACATGCCGCTGACCGTGGCTGCGCAGACGGTGCAGGTGTCGGCCTACCCGGACGCCTACGCCCAGTGGGAGCAGCAGGCCGCTGACCTGGTCGCCCACTACTGGAACAGCTGACCAACAGCAAGAACCACAGCCGCTGGCCGGCACCCCGCAACACGGGGGTGCCGGCCAGCGGCTTCCTCACGTCGACTGTCGCCACCACCGGCCCAGCCCGACGTCCACCACCGCGGCGACCAGCGCCAGCGCGATGATCACGGTCGCCACGACGAGCGAGTGCTCGAACGCGGTGGTCCAGTTGCCCCGGCTGCTGGACAGGGACGAGAAGAAGACCGAGCCCACCGCGGCGATGCCGGCGGCCGCGCCGATCCGCTGGCCGGTCTGGAGCATGCCCGCCCCGCTGCCTGCCTGCGGGACGGGCACCTGGGACAGGGTGAGCGTCTGGTTGGGGGCGATCACCAGCCCGCTGCCGAGCCCCGCGATGAGCAGCGGCGCCGCGGTGACCCAGGGCGCGGGTGTGTGCGGAAACCACCGCAGTGCCAGCGCGGTGGCGGTGAGGCCGACCACGACGGCGAGCAGCCCGGCGGCGACCATCGGCCGCCCGAGTCGGTTGACGAACCGTCCGCTGACCGCCGACGACGCGGCCGACCCGAGGGCGAACGGGGTGATGGCCAGGCCGGCGATGAGCGGGCTGTAGCCGTGCCCGTTCTGCAGGAACAGCGTGTAGATGAAGAAGATGGCGGTGAACCCGCCGAAGTAGACGAGGCCGATCAGCGCGCCGAGGGCGTACGAGCGGAAGCCGAACAGGCGCAGGTCGAACAGGGGCGTGGTGCGCCGCGCGTACCGCCGCTCCCAGAGCGCGAAGGCCAGCAGCACGAGCAGGCCGGCGGGGATGAGGGCCCACTTCCACGGCGTACGCCACTGCTGTTCCTGCACCAGCGGCAGCAGCACGAGCAGGACACCGAGGCCGAGCAGCACCACGCCGACCGGGTCGAGCCGGTGGCGGTCCGCGTGTTCCTTGGGGCGTGCGGGCAGCAGCCGCCAGCCGAGGATCACCGTGATGATGCCGACGGGGATGTTGACGAAGAAGACGTACCGCCAGCCGTGCTCCTCCCCGCCGAGCGCGATGAGCAGCCCGCCGAGCAGCGGCCCGATGGCGGTGGAGATCCCGATGGTGGCGCCGAGCAGGCCGAAGGGGCGGCCTCGCTCCGGTGCCCGGAACATCTCCTGGATCACGCCGGTGACCTGGGGGTTGACGATGCCGGCCGCGGCGCCCTGGAGCAGCCGCGCGATGACCAGCCAGGTGGCGTTGGGGGCCAGGCCGGCGAGCGCGCTGGTGACGGTGAACAGCGCGATGCCGAAGACGAACGCGTTGCGCCGGCCCCGGGCGTCGCCGAAGCGGCCGGCCGGCACCAGCGCCAGACCAAAGGTCAACGCGTAGCCGGAGAGCACCCACTGGAGGTCGCTGGGGGAGGCGTGCAGGGCCCGGTCCAGCGAGGGGAGTGCCACGTTGACGATGCTGATGTCGAGCAGCGTCATGAAGGCAGCGGCCAGGCCGACCCCGAGGGCCTTCCAGCGGCGCCGCTCGTCGGCCGGGTCGATGCCGGCCGGTGGCGGCGTGCCCGCCGCGCTCATCGCGCCCCCCGTCGACCGTCGATCACGCATCCCTGACCGCTACCCCGGTCGCCGGGGGGCGAATCGTCGCGTACGTCCGTGCGGTCACGCCATCTGGCGTGCGCAGAACCGTGGTCCGAAGTCCAGCCCGGCCATCGGCGAGTCCTCCCGGTGCAGCAGGCCCTTCTCGGTGAGCTCGTGCAGCGGGGCGTGTACCTGCTCCTCGGTCAGGTGGGACTCCTCGGCGATCAGGTCCGGGTAAGGCACCTGTCCGCGTGCCTCCAGGGCCGTGACCGCCTCGTACACCCGTTGCTCGACGTCCGACAGTGGCACCTGCTGCATGCCTTCCTCCTCAGGTCGTCCGCCTCACGCAGGCGGCTGCGCTGCGCCGGTTACCCCCTGCGTGGCCGAAGATGCCCACCCGATCGGGCGGTGGCGGTGGATGCGTCGCCGCGCCGCCCGGCCCGTCGGCGGGACCGTGGCCTAGGCTGCTCCCGTGATCGTCTGGGATCTCGCGGTCGTCGGCGGCGGACCCGCCGGGCTCTCCGCCGCGTACGTCGCCGCCCGCGCGGGCGTCCGCACACTGGTCGTGGAGCGGGCGGAGCATCCGCGTTACAAGACGTGCGGGGGCGGGCTGATCGGCACCTCGCTGGCCGAGGTGCACGACCGGATCGAGGTGCCCGCGCACGACCGGGTGGACCGGATGACGTTCACCTGGAACGGGCGACGCGGCTTCACCCGCCGGCACGGCGGTCCGCTGGTGACCATGGTCCGCCGGGAGGAGTTCGACGACCGGCTGCGCGCGGCCGCGGTCGCCGCCGGGGCCGAGGTCCGCGAGCGGGCCACGGTCCGCGCCGTGGAGCAGGACCCGGACGGCGTACGCCTGCGGCTGTCGGACGGCACGACGGTGCACGCCCGGACGGTGATCGGGGCGGACGGCTCCTCCGGGGTGACCGCGCGGCACGTGGGCGTCCGGTACCGGCAGGTGGATCTCGGGCTGGAACTGGAGCTGGAGGTGTCGCCGGAGCAGCAGGAGCGGTGGCGCCGGCACGTCCTGCTGGACTGGGGGCCGCTGCCCGGGTCGTACGGGTGGGTCTTCCCCAAGGGCGACCGGTTGACCGTGGGTGTGATCGCCGCCCGGGGCGAGGGGGAGCGGACCCGGGAGTACCTGCGCCGGTTCGTCGACCGGCTGGGCCTGGCCGACGCGCCGGCGGCGCACGACTCGGGGCACCTCACCCGCTGCCGGGAGGACGACGCGCCGCTGCGCCGGGGCCGGGTGCTGGTCGTCGGCGACGCCGCGGGTCTGTTGGAGCCGTGGAGCCGGGAGGGGATCAGCTACGCGCTGCGCTCCGGCGCGATGGCGGGCGCGGCCGTGGCCGCGGGTGACCTGGCGGGGTACGAGCGGGCGGTGGCCGAGCGGCTCGTCCCGTCGATGCGGGCCGGTTACCGCCTGCTGGACGTCTTCGAGCAGCGGCCGGAGGTGTTCCACGGGCTGGTGGCCACCCCGCCGGGCTGGCGGATGTTCGTCCGGTTCTGCCAGGGGCGGGCGAGCTTCGAGGAGACGCTGGAGCGGGTGCCGGCGCGCGCGGCGATGGCGCTGCTGAAGCGGCTCCCCGCGCCGCGCCATCGGGTCGCCGCACGCGCCGACGCCTGACTCGTTCCGGCCACACACCGGCGTCCGCGCGCTGACCTCACCGCCCCGGGCCGATCTCTTCGGCCCGGGCCGTGGCGTCGGTGGCGTCGGAGCTGTTCGGTCGGCTCTCCGCACCGACACCTCCTGCCACTCAGGATCCTAGGATGCTCTAGGCGGTGTGACCCGGTCACCGGGCAGCCGAATCCGACCCGGGCGGACGGGGGATGGTGGCGGGTACCCCTCCGGTTGCGAGAATGAGCGGGTCGAAGGGGGTGCCCGATGACTGACGCGCACGCCGCACCGTTGTTCAGCGACGACGAGTACGCCTTCCTGCGGCACATCCGGTTCGGTGAGCTGCCGCCGACCGTCCGGCCGGAGGAGCGGGTCGCGTTGACCGAGACCGACCCGGACCGGGGCGGGCCGCTCGACTACCCCGAGCGGTGGGACCTGCGGCACGGCGGCGCCGCCTGAGCGTGGCTCGCCGTTGCGGCCGGGGTTTTCCGCTGCCGCTGGAGAGACGGCGACGGGCCGTGGACGTCACGCCCACGGCCCGCCGGTTCCGCGACGGTCAGAAGACCGGCACGCCCTCCCGCACCAGCCGCCAGTTCGCCTGGAAGAAGTCGGCCGGGTCGATGACGCCCTTCTCCTGCGCCCAGTCGATGAGCAGCTGACGGATCTCCTGCTGCTCGTTGTAGACCTGCGTCTTCACGATCCCGGGGAAGTTGCCGCCGCCGCTGCGCCGGTAGTTGTTCACCGCCACCACGAACTGCGTGTCGTCCGCGACCGGGGTGTCGGTGCCGGCGAGCACCAGGCGGGTGAGCCGCTGGCCCACCGGCTTCGAGATGTCGATGTCGTAGTCGACGCCGGAGAGGGCGTCGTAGTTGTAGTCCGGCACCGACGGGTCGTTGATCTGCTCCGGGTCGATCGGCGCGCCCGACGCGAACGTCCGGAAGTACTTCGCCGAGTACTCCAGGTACGCGCGCACCTCCGCGCCGCTGAGCACGACCGCCTCGAGCGTGTTGTCGTAGACGTACAGGCCGGCCACGTCGCGGATCTTCACGTCGCCGGATGGGAAGACCGCGGTGCGGCTGAACGGCGACGCCTGCGACAGCACCGGTAGGCCGGCGTACGCGGTGCCGGCCAGCGCCTTGGTGACCGTCTCCGCCTGGACGTGGTTGATGAAGTCGAGGATCGGCGTGTCCTTGTAGCGGGACTCGACGGCCGACATCTCCACGCTGGCCTGCGCGACGACCTGGTTCACGTACGCCACGGTCTTCTGATGCTGGGCCCGGACGGCCGCGAGGACCTTCGGGTCCTCGACCACCGTGTTGGTGTTCAGCATCGTCGCGGACTTCTTGGTGATCTTCCACCGGCCGTGCTCCCGGGCCAGGGTGAAGTCCATGCGGGTGAGGCGCTGGCCCCACTTCGACGGCTCGGAGAGCAGCACCTGCTCACCGGTCCGCTCGTTGGTCACGAACTTCTCGACCACCTCGTTGTGCGCGTGGCCGAACAGGATCGCGTCGATGCCCGGCACCTGCTGAGCGATCAGCGCGACCGGGTTCTCGTTCGGCAGCTCCGGCCCGTAGCTGGAGGTGCCGCTGTCGCCGCCGTGCGCGGAGATCAGCACGAGGTCGGCGCCCCGGGCCCGCATGATCGGCACGTACTTCGCCGCGGTGGCGATCATGTCGTCGAAGCGGAGTCTGCCCTCGACGTTGCCCCGGTCCCAGATGGCCACGCCGGGGTTGGTCAGGCCCAGGATGCCGACCCGCAGGGTCGGCGCGGCGAAACCGAGGGAGACCTTCTTGATGACGTACGGCAGGAAGGCCGGCTTCCCGGTCCGCACGTTGACCGCGTTGGCGGCGAGAGCGGGGAAGCCCAGCTGGCGGATCCACAGGTCCAGCAGCGGCAACCCGTAGTTGAACTCGTGGTTGCCGAGGGTCACCGCGTCGTAGTCGATGATGTTCATCGCGCGGGCCATCGGGTGCTTCACGCCGGTCGAGGTGATCGGCTCCTGCTTGGCGTAGAAGGTCGCCAGCGGGGTGCCCTGGATGGTGTCGCCGGCGTCGAGGACCAGCGTGGCCTTGCCACGCCGCTCGGCGCGGATCTGGTTGATGAGGGTCGCCAGCTTGGCGACGCCGATGTCGTTCTGCTTGCTGTCGTCGTACTCCGCGTCCCGGTAATAGTCCCAGTTGTAGACGTTGCCGTGGGTGTCGGAGGTGCCGAGCAGGGTGAGGTCCCAGGTGCGCGACCGGGCCGGACCGGCCGCCTGGGCGGGCGCGGCGGCGATCAGCGGGGCGGTCGCCGCGGCGGCGGCGACGGCCAGCACCTGGCGGCGCGAGGCGCCGGAGGAGGAGGTCATGAGGTGCCCTTCCATGGGGTGGCGACGCCTCGTGGGCGCCGTTGCGCACCATAACCACCGGCGGCCCGGCGCGCGACAGCGACCCGAACGGCGGCACGCCGTGCTGTTTCCGTGCGCCGCGCGAGGGTAGGGCTGCGGGGGACCGAGACGGTGCGACGGTACGAGGGGAACCCGGTGAGCGAGGACCAGTACACCCAGCAGGACCCGGCCAGCCAGTACGGCCAGCGGGAGGGACAGCCCGCGCAGCAGCAGGAGGCGCCCGGCGCCACGGGGAAGATGGGGCCGAAGCCCGACCACGGTGAGGACTCGTACCGGGGCAGCGGTCGTCTCGACGGCAAGCGGGCGGTGATCACCGGCGGTGACTCCGGCATCGGCCGCGCGGTCGCGATCGCCTTCGCCCGGGAGGGCGCCGACGTGCTGATCTCCTATCTGGGCGAGGAGGAGGAGACCGACGCCCGGGACACCGTACGGCTCGTCGAGGAGGCCGGCCGGCGGGGGATCGCCGTCCGCACCGACCTCACTGACGAGGGAAACTGCCGGGAGCTCGTCGACCGGGCGCTGGCCGACCTCGGTGGCATCGACATCCTGGTCAACAACGCGGCGTTCCAGATGTCGCAGGACAAGGGCCTCGCCGGCATCACCAGCGAGCAGTTCGACCGGGTCTTCAAGACCAATGTGTACGCCATGTTCTGGCTCTGCCGAATGGCCGTGCCGCACCTGCCGGCGGGGTCGGCGATCATCAACACCTCATCCATCCAGGCGTTCGACCCGTCCCCGCAGCTGCTCGACTACGCCACCACGAAGGCCGCGATCGCCAACTTCACCAAAGCGCTGGCGCAGGACCTCGCCGGACAGGGCATCCGGGTCAACGCCGTCGCACCCGGGCCCGTGTGGACGCCGCTGATCCCGGCGACGATGCCACCGGACAAGGTGGAGCAGTTCGGCACCGACACGCCGATGGGCCGACCGGGCCAGCCGGCCGAGCTGGCGCCCGCGTACGTCTTCTTCGCCTCCCAGGAGTCCAGCTACGTCACCGGCGAGATCCTCGGCGTCACGGGCGGGCGGCCGACGAAGTGACCGACGCCCGCCGGGCGGCCGTGGCGGGCCGGGACCGGCGACTTCGCGGCGTGGGCCTTCCGGGTGTGCCGGCGGCTCCGGGGCGTGGGCCCTCCGGGCGTGCCGGCGGTTCTCCGCCTACCCGCCCGGCCCGGCCTCCGTCAGCGGGGCCAGCCGGCCATCCGGCGGCGGACCTCCGCGATCCGGTCGGCGTCCAACCCGTAGCGGGTGAAGCGGCGGTCCGGCACCTCGTCCAGGTACCGGCCCGCCGCCCGCACGTCCGCCGGGTCCAGCGCCGGGTCCACCTGGCGGGCCAACGCCAGCAGATCCGACACCGAGTAGCGGTCGAGGGCGGCCGCGACGTCGATGTAGTCGCGCACCTCCCGACGGTTCACCAGCGCCGCGGTCTTGTTGGCGATCAGGTCACGGACGTCCATCACCGGTCCGAGGTCCATCACCACCGGGCTGCGGTACCGCTCAAGGCGGGCCAGGCTGAGCCGGATCTGGTGGCCGTCCCGACTCACCACGAAGTCGCGCAGATCCCGGTCGAAGCCGTCGAAGAGCTCCGCCAACTCGCTGTCCGGGTCCGCGTCCGCCACCTGGTAGCCGGCCCGCTCCAACGCCGCCCGCACACCGGCCGCCGCCGCGGCCGCCGCGCCCTCGACGTCGGCGAAGAGGTCGACGTCCTCCGTGGGACGGGTGACCAGGCCGTGCGCCGCCCACGCCACCCCACCGCCGAGCACGAAGCGGTGCGGGCCCGCGGCGGTCAGCGCCACCCGGGCCACCTCCCGGTAGAAGTCGTGCAGGTGGTTCACGCGGCGCGCAGGCCCCGGTGACGGCTCTCCCACGCCAGGCGTACGCCCCGCGGCAGGTTCAGCCGCCGCCACACCCGCCGCAGCGTCCGCCCGTCGATCAGCTCGCGCAGGTCGTCGACGCGGGTGGTCTCCCGCAGCACGTTCTCGTACATCCAGAGCAGGTCGTCCGGGTCGGCCAGGTCGAAAGCGCGCTCGCTGCTCCACATCAGGCGTACGGGCAGCTCGACGATCCCGCGCGTGGGCCCGGTCAGCTCGGCGAGGGTGCGGGCCACCACGGCGGGACGCCCAGGGCGGGCGAGGTACGCGCTCGTGACGGCCGACATGCTGTCAGGGTAGCGCCAACGCCCGGTCCGTGGCGCGCGCCGACCCCCGGCACGTTCCGGCACACGGTCATCATGCGGCGGTCGGCGGTCGGCGGTCGGCGGTCGGCGGTCGGCGGTCGGCGGGCGGCGGGCGGGTCGGAGGCGGTGGGTCGGTGGGCGGCGACGGCGTGCCGCGGTCGGGGGAGGTTGGACGGTGGGCGGTCGGGGCGGTCGGGTTGTCGGCGGTGCGGCGGTGCGGCGGCCGGCGGACGGGTTGTCGGGCGGTGCGGCGGTGGTCGGGCGTGTTGGACGGTGGGTGAGCGGTGTTGGACGGTGGTCGACGGTTGGACGCTGGTCGGTGCGCTAGCGGGTCGGTCGGTCGGTGGGTCGGTGGGTCGGTCGGGTTGTCGGGCGGAGCGACGGTCCCGGCGGTGGGGCGTCCGGCGCGATCGACTCCGTCTCCTTGAAATCGGGGTGTCCGGGTCGGCCGGATGCCCCGACTTCACTGTTCTCGAGTGGGTCACCTCGGCCCCGTTCGCCCTGGCGGCGGGGGACGTGGTGGCGGTTGGGGTGTTGGGTCAGGTTTGTCGGGATTCGGGGGGTCGGGTCGGGGGCGTTCTGGGTCGGTCGTCCTGCTGTGGATCAACGGGTCGCGCCGTGATTCGGGCGGTGCGGTGGATCGGGAGGAGTTGGCTGTAGATCTTGGTGAGTTGTGGCCCCTCTGGGGGCCTCAATCGTCCAAGATCTGCGCGTGGTGCCTGGCCGGTGGTGGTGGTTGGTTGGGGGGTTGTCTGGTTTCGGGTGGGTGGGGTGTCGGGGTTTGTGGCGTGGGGTCCTGTGGTCGGGGCCACGGTGGGGTTGGAATGGTGGCTGGGTCGGGGGCGTTGAACAGTCTCTGACGGCCGAGGTAGCAGCCCCGGTTCCGCTGGCCCGGCGGGTTGGTGGGTGCGGGTGAGCGGCCCGGAATGATGGCCCCGCCTCGGTCGTTGGACATGGACCCGGCGATCGGCGGGCCCCCGGGAATGACGGTGGGGCGCGGGTCGTTGGACATGGACCCGGCGATCGGCGGGCCCCCGGAATGAGCGGGTCGCTGGACGTGGACCACGCGATTGGCGGGCCCCCGGGAATGACGATGGGCTGGCGGGTCGTTGGATAGGGACCCGGCGTGGTGAGCCCCCCGGCTCGACCCGGTCGCCGGAATCCTTGGTCACGGTGAGCGCTGGCTCCCGGCCAACCCGGTCAGGTGCGGATCGTCCCCCTCGGGGCGAACCCTCGACCACCCTCGAAGACTTTCCCCCTTGTTTTCAGGGCGCCGGTTCCACGGTGCCGCCCGGTATCGGCCCATCCCCCAAGGGCCGTGTGCGGGTCACACCCCCGAACATTGGAGCTTCTGACATGAACACGATCATGCGTAAGAGCGTTCTTGGTATCGCTGGTCTGGCTTTCGCCGGTGGGATCGCCGGTGGTCCGATCGCCGCGCACGCCGCCACCCCGGCGGTGGACGCGAAGCCCGTCGCGGTGGTGCAGACCGACAAGGTTGATGCGGCGAAGTTGATCCCGCATGGTGTGCAGGGTGCGCAGTCGCACATCGACCTCAATGATGAGCAGGTCGGCAACGTGAAGGCGATCATCGCCGCCACGAAGAAGTCGGGCATGGACGAGCGGGCCGCGGTCATCTCGGTCGCGACGAGCCTGCAGGAGTCGAAGCTGGAGAACCTGGGCCACCTCGGCGACCGTAACGACCATGACTCGCTGGGCCTGTTCCAGCAGCGCCCCTCCTCCGGTTGGGGTAGCCCGGAGCAGATCACTGACCCGATCTACTCGACCCAGGCGTTCCTCAAGGGCCTCAAGCAGGTCGACGGTTGGAAGGACATGCCGCTGACCGTGGCTGCGCAGACGGTGCAGGTGTCGGCCTACCCGGACGCCTACGCCCAGTGGGAGCAGCAGGCCGCCGACCTCGTCGCCCACTACTGGAACAGCTGACCACAGCAAGAACCGTTGGCCGGCACCCCGCAACACGGGGGTGCCGGCCAGCGGCCTATCCGCACCCCGCATCGTTGCTCCTGCGGCCCGGCCGGTGGCGGGTGCCTGCACCGGCGATCCGGGGCGGTGCGGCCGGAGGAAAGCCGAGGATCGGCGGGTGGGAACAAGGGCGGGCGCGGGTAGGTTGTGTGCAGTGTCGGTGTGCCCAGTGTCCCCGGGCCTCACCTAATAAATGCCGTCGCGGACTACCGTTCGGCTGGAGCCGCGTTCGTGCCACTCGCCGCGAGGCGACCTGCACACCGACACCCCAGCGCCGCCCCCGACCACCCGGTCGGGGGCGGCGCTGTCTACCCGGCACCCCACCCCGGATCCCGGAAGGCTGGTGCTCGCCCAGGCGACCACGGCCTTCAAGATCGCCGCCAGCCGCCAGCCGCCAGCCGCCAGCCGCCAGCCGCCAGCCGCCAGCCGCCAGGCCGCGCTCGACGCGGCCGTCCGGCGGGCCGAGTCGGCAGCCGCCAAGCGGCCGAGCCGCCAGCCCGCCAGCCCGCCAGGCCAGCCGGGCCGGGCGGCTGCCCGCCAGACGGGCACCCGCCGTCGCAGAAGCGCGGTGGAACGGCACGCTGCGCTGGCACGCCGGCACGCTGCGCCGGCATGCTGCGCCGGCACGCTGGGATGGGGCACGCTGCGCCGGCAACGCTGGGAGGGCATGCTGCGCCGGGGCGCGGTGGGACGGCGGAAGATCCCGGGCTTGGGTCGCGGTGAGGCGTCCGCTGGCCTATGTTCAGGGGGTCGGCGTCGAGGGTCGGGTGGGAGGTGTCGCGGATGGGCTTGCGGACCTTCATCGAGGGCTGGCCGGTATACCGCCAGCTCACCGGCACCGACCCGTTGGGGCGCGGGGCGGCCGCCCAGTCGCCTCACTCGGCGGAGCTGACCGCGCGTACCGAGACGGCCGACAGCATGGCCCGGTCGGTGTGTCCGTACTGCGCCGTCGGCTGCGGCCAGCGGATCTACGTCAAGGACGGGCAGGTCACCCAGATCGAGGGCGACCCGGACAGCCCGATCTCCCGCGGGCGGCTCTGCCCGAAGGGCGCGGCCAGTAAGAGTCTGGTCACCAGCCCGCTGCGGCAGACGAAGGTGCGCTACCGGCGGCCGTACGCGACGGAGTGGGAGGACCTGGACCTCGACGTCGCGCTCGACATGATCGCCGACCGGGTGCTCGCGGCGCGCGACCAGACCTGGGAGGACGTCGACAGCGAGGGCCGGCCGCTCAACCGCACGCTGGGCATCTCCAGCCTGGGCGGGGCGACGCTGGACAACGAGGAGAACTACCTCATCAAGAAGCTGTTCACGGCGATGGGGGCGCTCCAGATCGAGAACCAGGCCCGCATTTGACACTCCGCCACCGTCCCCGGTCTGGGGACCAGCTTCGGTCGCGGTGGTGCGACGGACTTCCAGCAGGACCTCGCCAACGCTGACGTCATCGTCATCCAGGGCTCGAACATGGCCGAGGCCCACCCGGTGGGCTTCCAGTGGGTGATGGAGGCGAAGGCGCGGGGCGCGAAGGTCTTCCACGTCGACCCGCGGTTCACCCGGACCAGCGCGCTGGCCGACACGTACCTGCCGATCCGGGCCGGTACGGACATCGCCCTGCTCGGTGGCGTGGTGCGCTACATCCTGGAGAACGAGCTCGACTTCCGGGAGTACGTGCTGGCGTACACGAACGCGGCCACGATCGTCAGCGACCGGTTCGTCGACGCGGAGGACGCCGACGGTGTCTTCTCCGGCTTCAACCCGGAGAACGGCTCGTACGACCAGACCAGCTGGCAGTACGCGGGGCAGGAGGGCGAGTCCGGCACGACGGACACCAGCCAGGAGCGGGAGACCGCGGCCGGGCTGCGGCACGAGTCGCACGGTCGGCCGATAGAGGGTCAGGTGCGCCGCGACGAGACGTTGCAGGATCCGCACTGCGTCTACCAGATCCTCAAGCGGCACTACGCCCGCTACACGCCGGAGATGGTGGAGCGGGTCTGCGGCATCCCGCAGGAGAAGTTCCTGGAGTTGGCGCGCGCCTGGACGGAGAACTCGGGCCGGGAGCGCACCGGCGTGCTGGTCTACTCGGTGGGTTGGACGCAGCACAGCGTCGGCGTGCAGTACATCCGCACCGGGGCGATCATTCAGCTGCTGCTGGGCAACGTCGGCCGGCCCGGCGGTGGCGTGTTGGCGCTGCGCGGGCACGCCAGCATCCAGGGGTCCACCGACATTCCGACGTTGTTCAACCTGCTCCCCGGCTACCTGCCGATGCCGCACCACGCCAACCACCCGACGTTCGACGCGTGGGTGGACAGCATCCGGCACCCCGGCCAGAAGGGTTTCTGGGGTAACGCGCGCTCCTACGCGGCGAGCCTGCTGAAGGCGTACTGGGGGGACGCGGCGACGCCGGAGAACGACTTCTGTTACGGGTACGTGCCCCGGATGACCGGTGATCACGGCACCTACCAGCAGGTGCTCAACATGATCGACGGCAAGGTGAAGGGTTACTTCCTGCTGGGGCAGAACCCGGCGGTCGGTTCGGCGCACGGCCGGGCGCAGCGGCTCGGCATGGCGAACCTGGACTGGTTGGTGGTCCGCGACCTGTTCATGATCGAGAGCGCGACGTTCTGGAAGAACGGGCCGGAGGTCGCCAGCGGCGAGATCGCTCCGGAGCGGTGCCGCACGGAGGTGTTCTTCCTGCCCGCCGCGTCGCACGCGGAGAAGGAGGGCACGTTCACGCAGACGCAGCGCCTGCTGCAGTGGCGGGAGAAGGCCCTCGATCCGCCGGGCGACTGCCGCTCCGAGCTGTGGTTCTTCTACCACCTGGGCCGCAAGCTGCGGGAGAAGCTGGCGGCGTCGGACAAGCCCCGCGACCGGGCGCTGCTCGACCTCGCGTGGGACTACCCCACGCACGGTCCGTTCGCCGAGCCGAGCGCCGAGGCGGTGCTGCGCGAGATCAACGGGTACGACGTAACCACCGGCCGCCCGTTGGGCGGGTTCGTCGAGGCCAAGGACGACGGCTCGACCGCGATGGGTTGCTGGATCTACAGCGGGGTGTACGCCGACGGCGTGAACCAGGCCGCGCGCCGCAAGTCCCGGCACGAGCAGAACTGGGTGGCCGGCGAGTGGGGCTGGGCCTGGCCGGCGAACCGGCGCACGCTCTACAACCGCGCGTCCGCCGACCCGCAGGGCCGGCCGTGGAGCGAGCGGAAGAAGTACGTCTGGTGGGACGAGGAGAAGGGCGAGTGGACCGGCTACGACGTGCCGGACTTCGAGAAGACGAAGCCGCCGTCGTACCGGCCGGAGCCGGGCACGTCCGGGCCGGCGGGCATCGCCGGTGACGACGCGTTCGTGATGCAGGGCGACGGCAAGGGCTGGCTGTACGCGCCGACGGGTGTGGTGGACGGTCCGCTGCCCACGCACTACGAGCCGGCCGAGTCACCGCTGCGCAACCCGCTCTACCGGCAGCAGGCCAACCCGACGCGCAAGGTCTACCCGCACCCGATCAACTCGGTGAACCCGAGCCCGCCGCAGGCGCACAGCACCGTCTTCCCGTACGTGTTCACGGTCAGCCGGCTCACCGAGCACCACACGGCCGGCGCGATGAGCCGCAACGTGCGGCCGCTGGCCGAGCTGCAGCCGGAGATGTTCGTCGAGGTGTCGCCGGAGCTGGCCGGGCTGGTGGGGCTGCACCACCTCGGGTGGGCGCACCTGGTCAGCGGTCGGGCGGTCATCGAGGCGAAGGTGCTGGTCACCGACCGGATGACGCCACTGTGGGTGGACGGTCGGGTGATCCACCAGGTCTGGTTGCCGTACCATTTCGGCTTCGAGGGCCTGGTGACCGGCGACTCGGCCAACGACCTGATCGGGATCACCCTCGACCCGAACGTGTTGATCCAGGAGAGCAAGGTCGGCACGTGCGACGTACGACCGGGGCGTCGACCGACCGGCCCGGCGCTGCGGGAGCTGGTCGACGACTACCGGCGGCGGGCCGGCATCGCACCGGGTCGGCACTCGCCGACGATGACGCCCGCCGACGGGGAGGGACGCGATGATTCCTGACCCGAACAGCCTCTACGGCCCGCTCGACCCGGCGCCGGAGGCGGGCTGGTCCGACGCCCCACCGCGGATGGGCTTCTTCACCGACACCAGCGTCTGCATCGGCTGCAAGGCCTGCGAGGTCGCCTGCAAGGAGTGGAACGACGTGCCCACGTCGGGGCTGGACCTGCTGGGCATGTCGTACGACAACACCGGCGCGTTGACGGCGAACTCGTGGCGGCACGTCGCGTTCATCGAGCAGCCCCGCCCGCTGGGGCAGCACCGCACCCCCACGTTCGCCGGCAACCCCACCGACGGCCCGGTCAGCGCGGCGTCGGCGGCGGTCGGCGCGACCACCGGCAACCCCACCGGCACCGACCCGGGTGTGCCGCCGGGTTCCCCGCAGGCGGCGGCCGCGATGGCGGCGGGGCCGGAGTTCCTCGGCATGCCGGGCTCACAGCCGCCGGGGCGGGCCAGCGGCCCGGAGACCCGCACCGACTTCCGCTGGCTGATGATGTCCGACGTGTGCAAACACTGCACCCACGCCGCCTGCCTGGACGTGTGCCCGACCGGTTCGCTGTTCCGCACCGAGTTCGGCACCGTGGTGGTGCAGGAGGACATCTGCAACGGCTGCGGCTACTGCATCTCCGCCTGCCCCTACGGGGTGATCGACCAGCGTAAGGGCGACGGCCGGGCGTGGAAGTGCACCCTGTGCTACGACCGGTTGGACGCCGGGAAGACGCCGGCGTGCGCGCAGGCCTGCCCCACCGAGTCGATCCAGTTCGGGCCCCTCGACGAGCTGCGGGAGCGGGCCGCCGCCCGGGTCGCGAAGCTGCACGAGCGGGGTGTGCCGGAGGCCCGGCTCTACGGCCACGACCCGACCGACGGGGTCGGCGGGGACGGGGCCTTCTTCCTGCTGCTGGACGAGCCGGAGGTGTACGGGCTGCCGCCGGACCCGGTGGTCACCACCCGGGACCTGCCGAAGATGTGGAAGCGTGCCGGCTTGGCCGCCCTGGCCATGGCGGCGGCCACCGTGGCCGCGTTCGTCGGGAGATCGTCGTGAACCAGGACCGTCCGCCGGTGGGTGACCGGTTCCGCCGCTTCCGTGACCGCCTCGACGGTGGTCGGGCCGGCCGCGAGCGGGCCGAGGACGGCACCCACGCGAGCAGCGTCCGGCCGGACGCGCCGCTCACCGACGCGGGCGCCGCGGGTCTCGCGCCGGTGCCCGGCCGCGACGCCGGGCCGGGTGAGCGGGGCAGTGGGGGCCGGCGGCGCCGGGGCGGGGAGGAACTGCGGGTCCCGGAGGCCGAGTTCGTCTCCTACTACGGCCGGCCGATCCTGAAGGCGCCGGTGTGGAAGTGGGACATCGCCGCCTACCTGTTCACCGGTGGCCTGGCGGCGGGCTCGTCGCTGCTCGCGGCGGGCGGTCAGCTCACCGGGCGCCCGGCGCTGCGCCGGTCGGGCCGGGTCGCGGCGCTCGCCGCGGTGACCGCCAGCGCCGGTTTCCTCATCCACGACCTCGGCCGGCCGGACCGGTTCCACCACATGCTGCGGGTGGCGAAGCTGACCTCGCCGATGTCGGTGGGCACCTGGATCCTGACGGCGTTCGGGCCGGCCGCCGGGGTGGCGGCGGTCGCCGAGGCGGCGCCGCTGCTGCCCGAACGCGGCCCGCTCGGGTTGGTCCGTCGGCTGCTGCCCCCGGCCGGGCAGGTCGCGGGGCTGGCCGCCGCCGTCACCGCCCCGGCCCTGGCGACGTACACGGGGGTGCTGCTGGCCGACACGGCGGTGCCGTCGTGGCACGAGGCGTACCCGGAGCTGCCCGTCATCTTCGCGGGCAGCGCGCTGGCCAGCGGCGCCGCGGTCGGCCTGATCGGCGCGCCCGTCGCGCAGGCCGGTCCCGCCCGCCGGATGGCGGTCGCCGGCGCCGCGCTGGAGCTCTCCGGGTCGCACCGGGTGGAGACCCGGTTCGGTCTGCTCGGTGAGCCGTACCGCACGGGCCGGCCGGGTCGGCTGCTGAACGCCGGGCGCGTCCTCACCGTCGCCGGGGTGGCCGGGGCGCTGCTCGGCCGGCGCAGCCGCGTGGTCTCGGTGGTCTCCGGCGCGGCGCTGTTGGCCGCCTCGGTGGCGACCCGGTTCGGTGTCTTCTACGCCGGGGTGGCCTCGGCGCGGGATCCGAAGTACACGGTGGTGCCGCAGCGCGAGCGGGCGAACCGTCGGGACGCGGCCGCCGGCCCGGCCCCGCTCTGACACCGGAGGTCCGAGCGGTTTTCGACCTTGCTGCGCGGGCGTCCTGACCCTGTGGTCAAATTGCCGGTGGAGGCGTTCAGGCGGCTGGTGCCCCTCCCGGTCTTCAAAACCGGTGTGGTCCGGGACCCGGGCCAGGCGGGTTCGATTCCCGTCCGTCTCCGCCAACCGCGGGGAGATGACGCAATGCGTGACGGCCGGACCGACCCGCGTCGGCGCGTGCCCCGCACCGACGTGCTGCTGGCCGACCCGAGGCTGGCCGCCGCGATCACCGCCCTGGGACGCGACCGGGTGAAGGCCGCCGTGACCGCCGCGCAGGACCGGGCCCGGCGCGGCGAGATCAGCCCCGAGGCGGTCGGTGACGCCGCCGTCGAGGCGCTGCCCGCCCCGACACCCCGCACCGTGCTCAACGCCACCGGCGTCGTCCTGCACACCAACCTGGGTCGGGCCGCCCTGTCCCGGCCGGCGGTCGCCGCGCTGGTCGCCGCCGCCGGGCACACCGACGTCGAACTGGACCTGACCACCGGCCGGCGGGCCCGCCGCGGCCGCGACGCCCTGGACGCCCTCGCCGCCGCCGTCCCGGACGCGGCGGCGGTGCACGTGGTGAACAACGGCGCGGCGGCGCTGGTGCTCGCGGCCACCGCGCTCGCCGCCGGCCGGGAGATCGTCGTCAGCCGCGGCGAGCTGGTCGAGATCGGCGACGGCTTCCGCCTGCCCGACCTGCTGGAGAGCACCGGCGCCCGACTGCGCGAGGTGGGCACCACCAACCGGACCAGCGTCGCCGACTACGCCGCCGCCGTCGGCCCGCACACCGGCTTCGTCCTGAAGGTGCACCCGTCGAACTTCCGGGTCACCGGCTTCACCTCCGCCGTCGACGTGCGCGACCTCGCCACCCTCGGCGTCCCGGTGGTCGCCGACATCGGCTCCGGGCTGCTGACCCCGGATCCGCTGCTGCCCGACGAGCCCGACGCCGCCTCCACCCTGCGCGCCGGCGCCCACCTGGTCACCGCCAGCGGTGACAAGCTGCTCGGCGGGCCGCAGGCCGGGCTGCTGCTCGGCGCCGCCGCCCTGGTCGAGCGGCTGCGCCGGCACCCCCTCGCCCGGGCGCTGCGGGTCGACAAGCTCACCCTCGCCGCGCTCGCGGCCACCCTGCACCGTCCGGACACGCCGACCCGGGACGCGCTGCACGCCGACCCGTCGGCGTTGCACGCCCGGGCGGAACGGCTGCGGGAACGGCTCGGCGCCGACGGCCGCAAGGCCGAGGTGGTGCCGTCGGTGGCGGTGGTCGGCGGGGGCGGCGCGCCCGGCGTCGAGCTGGACTCGTGGGCGTTGAGCCTGCCCGAGCGGTACGCGGCGCCGCTGCGTACCGGGCGGACACCGGTGCTGGGCCGGGTGGTGCAGGGGCGGCTGCTGCTCGACCTGCGCTGCGTGCCGCCGGAGGCGGACGAGGCGGTCCGCGTCGCGGTGCTGGCCGTGCCGGGGGACGACTGACGTGTGGGTCGTCGCGACCGCCGGGCACGTCGACCACGGCAAGTCGACCCTGGTGCGGACCCTGACCGGCATGGAACCGGACCGGTGGGCCGAGGAGCGCCACCGCGGCATGACCATCGACCTCGGCTTCGCCTGGACGACGCTGCCGTCCGGCGGCACCGTCGCGTTCGTCGACGTACCCGGCCACGAACGGTTCGTGCCGAACATGCTCGCCGGCGTCGGCCCGGTGCCGGCCGCGCTGATCGTCGTCGCCGCCGACGAAAGCTGGATGCCGCAGTCCGCCGAGCACCTGGCCGCGCTCGACGCGCTCGGTGTGGCGTACGGCCTGCTCGTGGTGACCCGCGCCGACCTGGCCGACCCGGAACCGGCGGCGGCCCGGGCCCGGGCGGAGATCGCCGCCACCGCGCTCGGCGACGTCGAGACCGTCGCGGTCAGCGCGGTCACCGGCGCCGGCCTGCCGCGGCTGCGCGCCGCCCTGGACCGGCTCGCCGCCCGACTGCCGGCGCCCGACCCGGACGGCCCGGTCCGGCTGTGGGTGGACCGCAGCTTCACCATCCGGGGCAGCGGCACCGTCGTCACCGGCACCCTCGGCGCCGGGCGGCTGCGCGTCGGCGACGAGTTGGAGCTCGCGGCCACCGGGGAGACGGTGCGGGTCCGCGGTCTGCAGTCGCTGGGTGTCGCCCGGCCCGAGGTGGCGGCGGTGGCCCGGGTCGCGGTGAACCTGCGTGGCACCCCGCGTGACCGGTTGGCGCGCGGTGACGCCCTGCTCGCCCCCGGCCGGTTCCACCGCACCGACCTGGTGGACGTCCGGCTCGCCGGTGACCCGGCGGCGGACCTGCCCGCCACGCTCACCCTGCACGTCGGGTCGGCGGCGGTGCCCGCCCACGTACGGCCGCTCGGTCCGGACACCGTGCGGCTGCGGCTGGCCCGGCCGCTGCCGCTGCTCGTCGGCGACCGGGCGCTGCTGCGCGACCCGGGCCGCCGGCACGTCTCCGGTGGGGTCACCGTGCTCGACGTGGCACCGCCCCCGCTGGGCCGGCGGGGCGCGGCGGCCGCCCGCGCGGCGGTGCTCGACGGGCTGGACGGCCGGCCCGACCTGGCCGGGGAGCTGCGCCGCCGGCACCTGGTCCGCGCCGCCGACCTGAGCCGGATGGGGGTGCCGGTGGCGGGGACGCCGGTGGCGGGGGACTGGCTGGCCGACCCGGACCACTGGGCGCGGCTCGGCACCCGCCTGGTCGACGAGGTGGCCCGGCACGCCCGGGAACACCCCCTGGAGCACGGCACACCCGTGGAGGCGCTGCGGCAGCGGCTCGGCCTGCCCGACCGGGCGCTGGTCGAGGCGCTGGTCCGGGCGCCCCTGCGGGTCCACGCCGGTCGGGTCACCGCCGCCGCCCACGACACCCTCCCCGAGCCGGTGACCCGCGCGGTGCGGCGGATCCGCGAGGAGTACGGCGACCGCCCGTTCCGGGCGCCGGAGGCCGACCGCCTCGCCGACCTGGGCCTGGGTCCACGGGAGATCGGCGCGGCGGTCCGCGCCGGCGCGCTGCTCAAGCTCGCCGACAACGTGGTGCTGCTGCCCGACGCCCTCGACGACGCCGTACGGGTGCTGGCCGGGCTCCCGCAGCCGTTCACCCTGTCTGCGGCCCGGCAGGCCCTGGACACCACCCGGCGGGTCGCGGTGCCGCTGCTGGAGCTGCTGGACCGGCGGGGCGCCACCCGCCGGCTGCCCGACGACGCCCGGGTCGTGGTCACCGCCCGGCCCTGAGCCCGCCATCGGGGGCAGCGCCGGTTGCGGCGACCTGCGATCGTGCCGGCATGACCAGCCAACGGGTGCGGAGCCTGGGACGCCGCCTGCCGGCCCTGACCGCCGCGGGCCTGCCGTGGGCGTTGCTGCTGCTGTGGCTGCTGTGGGCCGCCCTGGCGTGGTGGTCGGCGCCCCGCGAGGTGTCGGTGGACGAACTGGACCGGGACCTCGCCGCCGGGCGGGTCGTCACGTTCCAACGGACCGACGGTTGGGATGACGATTCCGCCCTGTGGGGCCACGTGCCCGAGCCCCGCTACCCCGCCGACCAGGGCGGGATCGTCGCGTGGACGCTGCCGAACGGGCAGATCCGGTACACGTACGACGGCGGACCGCACAGCTGGCCCGAACCGGGGCCGTCCGCCCGGGACGCCCGACTGACCGCGACCGCCCAGGCGTGGCGGGCCGATGGGGCGCCGGCGCACCGGGTGAGCGACGCGGCAGCCCTGACGGCGGTGGCGATCGGGCTGATCTGGCTGTTCGTGCTCGTCAACGGGCGACCACCGTGCGTCGGCACCCGCTGGTACTGGTTCTGGGTCGGGCTGCTGCCCTTCGGGGTCGGTGTGTTGGCCTGGGTCCACCGGGAACGCCGGCGACCGGCCGCGGAACGGGCGGCCCGGCACTCCGGCTGGTGGGGGTTCGGCGTGCTGATTCTCGGCGGCATCGGGCTGTCCGTGCTGGTCGCCGGGCTGCGGGCGCTGCTCGGCGGCACGGTCGTGCCCGGTTAGGGCCGACGTCGCCGGGTGGGCGAACCCCGCCTGACAGCCGGCACCGTCACCTACGGTGACGGCATGGACCCTTCCGCGGTCTGGCGGGACAAGCAGCACAGGTGGCGGATCGAGGCGTACCGGGCGCCGGACCTGCGGTTCGCCATCTTCGCCACCAACGGCACCACCGAGTCGGCGCCGCTGTGGCTGTTCGGAATGGCGGCGCTGGCCCGCTGGCTGATGACCCACGCCATCTCCCTGGACGACCTGGAGGTCGACTGAGGCCGTTACCCCGGACGGGGGACAAGAGGGCGCAAACGGCCCGCCACGACCGCGCACGCTCGTAGCGTGCGATACGTGAAGGACCGAGGTGTACGGACGTTCCTGACGGTGCTCGCCGGTCTCGCGGTGATCTACTTCGGCACGACCGGACGGGACCCCGACGAGGGCCGCGGGCTCACCGGCGGCCTGGTGCTGCTGGCGGTGCTCGCTTCGCTGCTGGTGTGGCACCTGACCAAGCCGGGTCAGCCGGCGAAGTAGCCAGCGCCGCTCTGCGGGCGGCGGCGACCCGGGTGACGTCGCCGGCGGACTCCTCGCCGAGCGCCACCCGCACCAGCGCCGACGCGAGCCGGCCGAAGTCCGCGCCGCGCACGAGCTGGGCCAGCCGGTCCGGTGACCGGGGCAGGCCGAGACGCTCCGCGCCGGCGAGGGCCCGCCGGTCGGCGAACGGCCGCAGGTCCGTCCACACGGTCTGCGCCTCACGAAGGAAGATGTCCGCCCCGGTCGGGCCGATCCCCGGAAACTCGGTGAGCCGCCGGCGCAGCCCGCCCGCTTCGCCGCCCGCGTCGCGGTGCAGCCGGCGCAGGTCCCCGTGCCAGCGGTCCAGGCAGAGTCGGGCCCCGGTGCCGAGCATCGTTGCGGTGCGCTCGTCGTAGCGGCGGTAGTGGCCGCGGCCCAGCGCGTCGACCCGCTGCTGCCAGGTCGCCGCCTCCATCGCCTGCGGCGTCCGGTAGCCGGCCGCGAACAGTTCCCGCGCGGCCGCCACCGCCACCGACGCCCGGATCCGGGTGCTGAGCAGGGTGGTCAGGACGAGCAGCTGGTACAGCGGCCCCGGCCGGTCGGCGAGCCGGATCCCGGCCTCCTCGGCGTACGTCCGTCCCTGACGGTCCAGCAGGACCCGCGTCACCGCCCGTTGGTCGCCCACGCCGGGGATGTACCCGCCCGCGGGCCGACTAGCCCTGCCGGCGGGCGGTGACGGATTGGCCGCGATGGCGGCGGGTAACCGGCCCGGGAGGCGGTCGATTGCCGTGAGCCGTCCACCCGGAGGGAGACACCGATGGTGAATCCGCAGCAGGAGGAGTTCCGCCGCAACAACAAGGGCGCGACGAGCCAGGACAGCAAGGGCCCGACGCCGACCGGCCACCCGCTCAACCGTGGCTCGTCGCGCGGTGACCAGGGTCGGCCGGTGCCGAAGGGACAGGTTTCGCCGTACGGCCCGGCGGGTGAGCCGCTGGCCGACGACGAGAGCGACGCCCGGGGCTAGCCCCGACGCTTCGCGGGTGGCCGCAGCCGGTTCCAGGTGGCTGCGGCCACCACGCCGTACACGAGGTGCGGCACGATGTCGGCCAGCCAGTCGGAGCGCCGCCAGGTGCGCGGGTCGGTGACCCGCAGCACGGTCAGCGAAACGTCGGTCATCGTCATCGCGCTGGCGCCGATCAGGCCCCCGGCGGCGGCGAGCGGTTGCCGGCGGCCCCGCGCCAGCAGGGCGAAACCGACGCCGACGCCGACGCCGGTGGCGTAGCCGAGCAGGGCACCCAGCCCGGTGCGGCGGTTCGTCGCCTTCGGCGCCGGGCCCAGGTCCAGGTGCGCGGCGCCGGCGAGCCGCCCGGCGGCCTCGTCCGGGGTGCCGCTGGACGGGCGGGCGCGCAGCGCCATGTCCAGGTAGGTGACGGCGTTCAACGCGGTGGTGCCGACGGCGCCCGCGATGGCGCCGTCGGTCACGTCGCTGGCCCTCACTTCGGGTCGCCCGGTTCGCGCTCGCCCTTGGGGCCGTACGTCCGTTCTCCCCGGACCACCCCACGCTGGCCCCGGTCCTCCTGGAGGATCCGGTTCGCCACCTGGTTCGCCCGCCCGTCGGGCACCCGCCGTCCGGAGTCGTCGATCGTGTTGCGCAGTCGCGCCCGTTGCTTGTCGTACGCGTTGCTGCCCGGCCGTGGTCCTGGCATCTCTGCCTCCTCCGGTCGCTGTCGCCGATGGCGTACCCGGGGCGTCTACCCGCTGCCGCGCGGGTCAACCATGCTCAGCGCGGCGCCCGCACCACCGCCACCGGACAGTCGGCGTGGTGCAGCACCGACTGGCTCACCGACCCCAGCAGCAACCCGGTGAACTCGCCCCGCCCCTGACCGCCGACCACCACCAGCCGGGCCCGCTTCGAGGCTTCGGCGAGGACGCGTCCGGGCCGGCCGTGCACCGCCTCGCGGGTCAGGGGCAGGTCGGGGTAGCGCTCGCCCAGCCCGGCGAGCGACTCGGCGAGGGTCTGCTCCTCGCCCGTGCGCAGCTGCGCCTCGTCGTAGACCAGGGGCTGCATGTCGCCGGGGCCGGTGGAGGCCGGGTGGCGGTAGGCGTGCAGCGCGAGCAGCGGCGCGTCGTGGAGGGCGGCGGTCTCGGCGGCGAACTCGATCGCCAGCGTGGACAGCTCCGAGCCGTCGACGCCCACGACCACCGGCCCGTCGTCGCGCACGGTGCCGCGGGCGACCAGCACCGGGCAGTCGGCGTACGACGCGACCTGGATCGCCACCGAGCCGACGACCAGCGCCGAGAACCCGCCCAGCCCCCGATCGCCGAGCACGATCATCGCGGCGGTGGGCGACTCGCCGAGCAGCACGGCGGCGGCCTCCCCGTCGATGATCTCGCCGGAGACGCGTACGCCGGGGGCCGCCGCTCGGGCCTCGTCGACGGCCGCCTCCACGACCTGTTCGGCCTGGTTGCGCAGCCCACCGCCGGGCGGTCCGTCCGGCGGTGGGGTGACCGGTACGCGTAGCAGCGGCCAGATGAACCCGTGCACCACCCGCAGTGGCCGGTGCCGGCGGTGCGCCTCGGCGGCGGCGAGGCGCACCGCGCGCAGGGACGGCTCGGACCCGTCCACGCCGACCACGACCGCCGCGCCGTTCGCCGAGTTCACCGCCCACCTCCCGCCCGCTGTTGCCAGTATCGCGGCCGGGTCGGCGTCGTCGGGGCGATACCGTCCAGGACGTCCGGTCGGTACGCTGGCCACGACCGCCGGGGAGGGAGCGTCGTCGATGGTTGAGCCCGACCAGCCGAGCACCGCACGGATGATCGACTTCTGGCTCGGCGGGGAGCACCACTTTCCCGTCGACGTGGCCGCCGCGCGGGCCTTCGAGCAGGCGTACGGGCCGTGCGCCCCGATCTTCCGGGCGCTGCGCGGGTTCCTCGGCCGCGCCGTGCGGTCGATCGCGGAGCGGGGTGTGGACGGTTTCCTGGTGTTCGGCGCCGGGGTGCCCACGATGGGCAACGTGCACGAGGTGGCGAGCGAGGCGACCGTGCTCTACACCGACGTCGATCCGGTGACGATCCGGCTCGGGCAGCGCATCCTGGCGGGCAGCGACCGGGCCGGTTACGGCTTCGGCGACGCGACCGACGTGGGCACGGTGGACCCGGCGCAGCTGCACCGGTTCGTGCCGGGGTGGGGGAGGAGGCCGGTGGGGGTGGTGTTCCTCGGCCTGGCCGCGTTCCTCGACGACGACACGTTGGCCCGTACCCTCGACGAGTTGTACGCGGCGGCCGCGCCGGGCAGCTGCCTCGCGATCGACTTCGACACCGAGGAGCTGGCTGGTTACCCGGAGGCGCTGGCGATGATGGGTCCGGCGTTCCGGATGCGTCCGCCGTCGGCGTTCCGCCCGCTGTTGGGCCGGTGGGAGCCGACCGATGAGGGCGTCGTCCCGGTCACCCGCTGGCGTGCCGAGGGTCCGACGCCGGATCTGCCGGACGCGTTCCACGGCGGCGTGGCGGTGCGCGGGGCCGACTAGGGCCGCCCGTCGGCACGGGCGGGCACCGCACCGTCCGGCCGTCGTACGCCCTCCGTATGATGCTTGCCCTACAGCAAGTTTCTCGGAGGCACAACCATGGTGGACCGGCCCGATCCGGTGTCACGCACTCTTCGCGCCGCCCCGCCCGACCAGCTCGCGGAGGCCGCCGACCGGGCGATCCGGTCGACGCTGGGCGCCACCCGGACCGACGTGTTCATCGCCGACTACCGGATCAGTGGGTTGTGGCCGGTGCTCGACCCGGAGCCGCCGGTGGCCGGCTCCCTCAGCGGCCTCGGCGGCCTCCAGCGCTGCTTCAGCAGCCAGCAGCCGGTGCGGGACGCCGCCGACGACGGCCGGTGCCGGCTGTTCCTGCCGCTGTCGGTGTGGGGCGAGCGGCTCGGCGTCCTCATGATCGAGCTGCCCGGGGTGCCGGACCGGGTCACCGAGGAGCGGGCCGCCGACATCGCCGGTGACCTGGCGGTGGCGTTACGCGCGGCTGACCGGGAGACCGACCGCTACCGGCGGGCCCGGCGCCGGGAACGGCTCACCATGGCCGCCGAGATGCAGTGGGAGCTGCTGCCCGGTCGCAGCGTCACGCACGAGACGTTCCACCTCGCCGGCCAGCTCGAACCGGCGTACACGGTGGGCGGTGACCACTTCGACTGGTCCGTCGACGGCGACCGGTTGACGGTGACGGTGCTCAACGGGGACGGCAACGGTCTGGCCGCCTCGCTGTTGACCGCCGTGGCGGTCAACGCGATGCGCAACGCCCGCCGCTCCGGCGGCGGCCTGGTCGAGCAGGCCGAGCTGGCCTCGGACACGATCTACTACCAGCACCGCGGCGAGCGGTACGTGGCGACGCTGCTGCTGGAGCTGGACACCCGCACCGGGCGGGTCCGGGCGGTGGACGCCGGCTCCCCGCACGTCCTGCGCGTGCGCGGCGGGACCGTCGAGCCGATCACCCTCGACCAGCAGCTGCCGTTGGGCATGTTCGCGGAGGCCCGCTACGACCTGCAGGAGTTCACGCTGGCGCCGGGTGACCGGCTCTTCGTGGTCAGCGACGGGGTGTGGGCGGCCGAGCCGGAGGGCCAGGAGCCGTACGGGGAGCGGGCGATGGCGCGCGCGATGCGGTCCACGCGGTTGCAGCCGGCGGCCGAGGCGGTTGGTACGGTGATGCGCGAACTGCACGCCTACCACGTGGACAGCGATCTCCGCGACGACGCGGTCGTGGTCTGCCTGGACTGGCACGGTTTCCGTGGCCCGGTCGGCGGATGAGAGGTGACGCCGCCACCAGGGCCGGGCACGAGCGGGACGACGGCAGGGGACAGCGGGTGGAGCGACATCCGGATCTCGCCGCGGCGATCGGCGCGGCCGCCGAGGCGCTGATCGGTGTGCTCGACGCGGCCGCATCCCGGCATCACGTCTCGGTCTCTCCGACGCAGCTGCGGGTGCTGGCGCTGATCCGGAGCCGGCCGGAGACGAACGTCAACCGGCTGGCCGAGCTGCTGGACGTGGTGCCCTCGTCGGCGAGCCGGCTGTGTGACCGGCTGGAGGCCACCGGGCTGCTGCGGCGGATGGCGGATCCGCGCGACCGGCGTGAGGTGCGGCTGCGGCTCACCGCCGCGGCGGAGCAGCTGCTGCACGACCTCGCCGAGCGGCGGCACCGGGCGGTGCAGTCGGTGCTCGACCGCATGCCGGCCCGCACCCAGCACGAGCTGCTGCTGGCCCTGCTGGCGTTCGGGCAGGCGGCCGCCGCGCCGGTCGGGGAGCCGCAGAAAGACCCGGCGGCCCGCACGGCCTGATCGTGGCCGCGCCACCCACTTCGACTAGTGTCCTAGGATGCCCTGCGGGTGGTGACCCTCGCCACAACCGGTGCGGCGCACCGGGGCCCAGGCCTCGGCAGGCGAGCAGGTCGGCGGCGGCCCGATATAGTGGCAGCGCAACTCGTCCGGCCCGCGATCGTCGATCGTGGGCCGACTTCAGGCGAAGGTCCCGTTCGACGGGGCCGCAGGGGGCGCCGGCGATGGCCGGCCCGACAGCGCGCACGTCCCTCCGCGCCGCCCGACAACGGCTGGGCGTCCGGTCGTGCCGCGGAGGAGGTTCGGTGTCGCGTCGGCCGGCTGGGGCAGATCGTCCGGAGGCCACCGGCGGGGTCGCGACGGGGGACCGGGTGCTGACCGTGCCCAACCTGATCAGCTTCCTGCGCCTGCTCGGTGTCCCGCTGTTCCTCTATCTCCTCCTGGTCGCCCACGCGGACGTCGCCGCGGTGGTGGTGCTCGCCGTGGGCGGCACGACCGACTGGGTGGACGGCTGGGTCGCCCGCCGTCTGGGCCAGGTGAGCCGGCTGGGTGAACTCCTCGACCCGCTCGCCGACCGGCTCTACATCCTCGCCACGCTGGTCGCGTTCACCGCCCGGGACGTGGTGCCGTGGCAGTTCACCGCGGCCCTGCTGGCGCGGGAGCTGCTGCTGCTCGGCTCACTGGGGGTGCTGCGCCGCTTCGGGTACGGTCCGCCGCCGGTGCACTACGTGGGCAAGACCGCCACGTTCCTGCTGCTTGCCGCGTTCCCGACGCTGCTGCTGGCGGCCGCCGCGCCGGGTGCGGCCGACGTCGCCGGCGCGATCGGGTGGGCGCTGGCGTGGTGGGGGCTGGTGCTCTACTGGGTGGCCGGCGCGATGTACGTGGTCCAGGCGGCGCGGCTCGTGCGCGCGGCGCGCAACGCCGGGGCCTCGGCATGACCGAACGCGACGAGCGCGAGCGCCCCGCGCGGGTGTACGCGCCGGACTTCCTCACGGAGCTGTTCCGCAATCCGCTCGACCAGGGCTACGCCGACGCGGCGGCCCGGCGGCGGGAGAATCCTCCGCCGGCGTGGCGGACCCGGTCGGCGCGCACGGTCACCGTGGTGGTGCTGCTGGTGCTGGGTTTCCTGCTGGCGGTGGCGTACCGGCAGACGTTGGAGGACGAGCCGGGGCGCAGCCAGGCCCGGTCGGGGCTGGTCGCTCAGATCAAGGAGCGGGAGGCGGCGACCGACGAGTTGTCGGCGCGGGCGGACCGGCTGCGGGCGGAGGTGAGCCGGCAGCGGGACGCGGCGTTGAGTGACTCCGCCGCGGCGCGGCTGCGGGACCTGGAGGCGGGCACCGGGATGGGCCGGGTGCGCGGTGACGGTGTCGTGGTGCGGTTGGCGGACGCCCCCGGCCAGGCGGACGCGGTGACCGGTGCGGGCGTGGGGCCGTCGCGGGTGCTCTACAGCGACCTGCAGGGGGTGGCCAACGCGCTGTGGAGCGCCGGGGCGGAGGCGGTGGCGATCAACGGTCAGCGGTTGACGGCCACGTCGACGATCCGGTTCGCGGGTGAGGCGATCCTGGTGGACTTTCGGCCGGTGACCGGGCCGTACGAAGTCTCGGCGATCGGGCCGGGGTCGATGAAGCGCCGGTTCGAACAGAGTCGCAACGCGACGCTGATGCGGGATGTGGCCGACAAGACCGGCTTGTCGTTCGGTGTGCGGGAGGCCGACGACCTCACCCTGCCGTCCGCTCCCGAGCCGCAGCTACGCTACGCGGAGCCGCCGGTCAGTCCGAGCGCCGCACCGTCGGGTGGCCGGTCGGCGAGTCCCGGGGCGTCCGGTTCCGGGACGTCCCCCAGCCCCTCCGGAGGTGGTCGATGATCGCGGTGCTGGCGCTGCTCGCCGGTGTGGTTCTCGGGGTGTGGCTCGATCCCACGGTGCCCGCGGCGTTGCAGCCCTATCTGCCGATCGCCGTGGTGGCCGCGTTGGACGCGGTGTTCGGTGGGGTGCGGGCGAAGCTCGACCGGATCTTCGATGACAAGCAGTTCGTGGTGTCGTTCATCTCGAACGTGCTGGTGGCGGCTCTGATCGTGTACCTGGGTGACCAGTTGGGCGTGGGTGGTCAGCTGTCCACGGGTGTGGTGGTCGTGCTCGGGGTGCGGATTTTCGGAAACGTGGCGGCCATTCGCCGGCACCTGTTCCGGGCGTAGGTTTGTGGCGATGAGCGAGGAGCAGACCGAGACGGGGACGGGGTGGCCGCAGCCGGCGGGTCCGGGACGGCCTTCGGGGCCGGCTGGTGAGCCGGACCCGCGGCCGGACGCGCCGGATCCGGACGAGTTGAGCCCGTTGGTGCCGGACGGGCCGGTGGATGAGCCGGGCGGGGCGGAGCGTCCCGGTGTGGAGCCGGTCGAGGACGCGACGGTGGATCTGTCGCGGCCGGCTGGGGAGCCGGGTGCGGCGGAGGAGGCGGGTCCGGTGGCTTCCGCGCGGTCGCGGGTGTCGGCGGCGGGTGTGATGATCGCTGCCCTGTTGGCGTTGTTGGGGTTCACCCTGGTGGTGCAGTTGAAGACGACGTCGGCTGATCCGACGTTGGGGGCGACGCGGCAGGAGGACCTGGTCCGGATCCTGTCGGATCTGGATGCGCGGGAGAACCGGCTGCGGCAGGACATCGCCGCGTTGGAGGAGAGTCAGCGGCAGTTGCGCTCGGGTGAGCAGGGCCGCCAGGCGGCGCTGGAGGAGGCGACGCGGCGGGCGGACGAGTTGGGCATCCTGGCGGGCACGTTGCCGGCGAAGGGGCCCGGGTTGTCGGTGCGGTTCACGGCGGGCACCAAGCCGATCTCGGCGATGCGGGTGCTGGACGCGGTGCAGGAGTTGCGGGGTGCCGGCGCGGAGGCGATGCAGATCTCCGCCGGTGATCGGGCGACGGTGCGGATCATCGCGTCGACGTACTTCCTGGACGGGGAGAACGATTCGCTGGTGGTGGACGGGCGGCGGTTGATGGGTCCGTACACGATCACGGTGATCGGTGATCCGTCGACGATGCGTACGGCGTTGAACATTCCCGGTGGGGTGGTGGCGTCGGTCCAGAATGACGGCGGTAACGTGATCGTTGAGGATCGTGAGGTTGCCGAGGTTTCGGCACTGCACGCGCCGATCAAGCTGGAACACGCCCGTCCGGTCTCCTGACCGGCGCGGCTCGCGCCGGGTGGCCCGGTGCACCGATGGATGAAGGACGCGTCTGGTGATTCCTGAGGATCTGCGATACACCGCCGAGCACGAGTGGGTGGCGGGTGACGGCACGGGTTCGGTTCGGGTCGGCATCACGCACTTCGCGCAGGACGCGCTGGGTGACATCGTGTACGTGCAGTTGCCCGAGCCCGGGGCGACGGTGGCCGCGGGTGATTCGCTGGGTGAGATCGAGTCGACCAAGAGCGTGTCGGAGATCTACGCCCCGGTCAGTGGCACGGTGGCCGCGCGCAACGAGGCGCTCGGTGACACCCCCGAGGTGATCAACACGGACCCGTACGGTGCGGGTTGGTTGGTGGAGATCACTCCTGATGATCCGACGGCGGTGGACTCGCTGCTGACTGCGGGCGCGTACCGCGAGCTGACCGAGAGCTGAGTTTGCTTGATCCGGTGCGCTTGTTGAGTCCGCGCGTCCGGTTGCCCTGCATTTCGGCGCTGGCTAGGCTCGCCCAGTCGACCGAGAACCCAATAGTTGAGCGTTGCGGAATTGCCTTCCCGGGCACGGGGAGCCAGCCGCCGGGTGTGCGACTGCCCGGCGGCCAGACCCGCCATTACCCGACGCCGACCGATCAGATCCGTGAGGTGGTCCCATGACGCGGCCAGACGACGAGTTCCCCCCGCTCGACGTCACTTCGACGCTCAATCTCGGTTCGCTCGACGAAGTGCTGGAGGGGCCGGACACCGATGTGGTGCCGAGCCGGATGTCCGGTTCGTTGCCGCCGGGGATGGCGCTGCTGGTGGTTCGTCGGGGTCCGAACGCGGGCGCCCGGTTCCTGTTGGACCACGATGTGACGACGAGTGGGCGGCACCCGGACAGTGACATCTTCCTGGACGACGTGACGGTGTCGCGGCGGCACGCGGAGTTCCACCGTGACGGTGGGACGTTCACGGTGCGGGACGTGGGGAGCCTCAACGGCACGTACGTGAACCGGGAGCGGGTCGAGGCGGCCACGTTGAGCAATGGTGACGAGGTGCAGATCGGCAAGTTCCGGGTGGTGTTCATCGCCGGTCCGCGTCCGGAGGAGGAGGCCGGCCGCGGGTGAACGAGCCTGCGGCCTCCACGCCGTCGGGGGTGGCCCGGTCCCAGCCGCTGATGAGTATCGGCGAGGTGCTGGGGCAGTTGCGGGCGGATTTCCCGGACGTGACGATCTCGAAGTTGCGGTTTCTTGAGGCCGAGGGGCTGGTGGAGCCGCAGCGAACGGCGGCGGGTTACCGGAAGTACAGCTGGGACGACGTCGCGCGGTTGCGGTTCGTGCTGACCGCGCAGCGGGACCAGTACCTGCCGTTGCGGGTGATCCGGGAGCAGTTGGCGGAGTGGGACGCGACCGGTTCGGCGCCGGGTCGGTCGCGTCCGGCTCTGGTGGCGGTGGGCCCGGGTGGTGAGGTGCCGGGTCGTGCCGAGGAGCCTGCGGAGTCGTCGGCGGAGGTTCGGCTGGGCCGGACGGATCTGGTGGCGCGCAGCGGGATCGACGAGTCGACGCTGACGGAGCTGGAGCGGCTCGGTGTGGTGGTGTCGGATCCGCCGGGTTGGTACGACGGTGATGCGTTGATCATTGCGCGGGCGGTGGCGGGTCTGGCGGCGTACGGGTTGGAGCCTCGGCATCTGCGGGGTTACCGGACGGCGGCGGATCGGGAGGTCGGTCTGTTCGCGCAGTTGGTGGCGCCGTTGGCGCGGCAGAGCGATCCGGCGGCGCGGGCGCGGGCGGCGGAGACGGCGCGGGAGTTGGTGGCGTTGTCGCAGCAGTTGCACGCGGCGTTGGTGCGGGTGGGTCTGCGGTCGACGTTGGGTCGGTGAGCCGGCGTCTTTCGGGGTGCCGGTGGGAGGCCGAGCGGAAAGATCTGTTCCGGGAAGCGTGTCGTAGGCTTGCCGGGGTAACCCCTTTCTGGCGCGGGCGTGGTGCGGGTAGCGCGTGGGACGGCCGTGTCGCGGTCCGTGTACCGTGCAGGGAAGGGCGCGGTGCGGCGTAGGTGACAACGACACGGAGGCGGCGGTGCGCGAGCTGAGCGTGGTCGGGGTTCGGGTTGAGCTGCCCAGTAACCAGCCGATCGTCCTGCTCAGGGAGGTCGAGGGTGACCGTTATCTGCCGATCTGGATCGGCGCGGTGGAGGCCACGGCGATCGCTTACGAGCAGCAGGGGGTCAAGCCGGCCCGCCCGTTGACGCATGACCTGTTGCGGGATGTGCTGGCGGCGCTGGAGGCGCCGTTGCGGGCGGTGGAGATCACCGAGCTCAAGGAGAATGTCTTCTACGCTGACCTGTTGATCGGTGATGGGGTGCGGGTGTCGGCGCGGCCGAGCGATTCCATCGCGTTGGCGTTGCGGGTGGGGGCTCCCATTCGTTGTGCCGAGCAGGTCCTCAGTGAGGCGGGGATCGTCATCCCGGACGAGCAGGAGGACGAGGTGGAGAAGTTCCGCGAGTTCCTGGAGCAGGTGCGGCCGGAGGATTTCGCGGGCTGAGGAGTGCCGGTCCGGCCTCCGCTGGGGGTTGGCCGTGGGTTTCCCGTCCGGCGTCACTGTGGGTGACGCCGGACGTGTGTGGTGATCTTCCTGGTGGCTGCGCGGCGTGTCGCGGCGGTTTCTTCGTGGTAACCCTTGAGCCTCGCTATAGGGTTGCCGTGTCGAGGGGTGCGCGTCCCGGAAACGACGCGTCACCGCACTGGCGGGGAGGTTGTCCGGATGCACGAGCCGCGGAATTCCGATGCGGGTACGGAACTGGACGAGCCGGGTGTGGCGCCGCCGGGGTGGGCCACGGACAGTGACGGTTCGGTGGGCTACCGGGGTGTGACGGCGTGTCACGCGGTGGGCATCAGTTACCGCCAGCTGGATTACTGGGCGCGGACGTCGTTGGTGGTGCCGAGCGTGCGCGACGCGTCGGGCTCGGGCACTCAGCGGTTGTACTCGTTCCGCGACTTGGTGGTGTTGAAGGTCGTGAAGCGTCTGCTGGACGCCGGGGTGTCGTTGCAGAACATCCGGAAGGCGATCGACGCGTTGCGGTCGCGCGGGGTGGAGGATCTGGCGGGCATCACGCTGATCTCGGACGGGACGACGGTGTACGAGTGCCGTTCCCCGGAGGAGGTGGTCGACCTGTTGCAGGGCGGCCAGGGGGTGTTCGGCATCGCGATCGGTGGGGCGTTCAAGGAGATCCAGGGTTCGCTGTCGCATCTGCCGGCGGAGCCGGCGGCCGGGGCGGGTTCGGTGGAGCCGGAGGCGGCGCCGGATCAGGCGGGTGACGAGTTGGCGGCCCGGCGGGCGCGTCGCCGCGCCGGCTGACGAGCGGTCCCTCGCCCGTGGCGGGGGAGTCGGGGCCGGAGTAGCCGACCCGACCCGCCCCGGGCGTCGCTGCGGCGTTGCGGCGGGCGGGTGTGTCCGCGGGATGTCCGCGTCGGGTGACGTGACGTCCGGATGTCGCGGCCCGGCGTGGTCGTCCGCCTCCGCGTGGCGGTGGTGTTGCCGTGGGGCGTACCAAATGCGGGCGGTGCCGGGTTGACGGGCGTGTCGCGTCCGGGTGGTGTTTGGGACGTCTTTTCCGTGTTGTGGTGACGCTGTGTGCCGGTTGGTGGTGGCGGCGGCGTGTGCGGTGGCGACCGTGGTCGCAGCGGTGGTGCCGCTCGGGGTGACGGTTGTGCCCGGTGTGTGGTGGTCGTTGTCGTCGGTGGTCATCGGGGGTGCCGGCGGGTCGGTCCGGTGGGATGCCGTGGGCTCCATCGTGGACGGCTGGTGACGGCGTCGTCCCGATGAGATCACCGGTTGTGGCTGCGTGATGCCGGTCCGTGTCGGGTGCGGTGACGGTGCGTGTGTGGCTGCTGTCAGGAATCCGATAGGGGGGCCGTGACCGGGGGTCGTCTACGCGCTATGGTCCGACACGGCCGTTTGGTGCCGATGCTGCCCGAGAAGATGGCATCGCGTACCGCGCGGCCTGATGCCCCTCCGCGCCGACCCCCGCGCGACCCTCCACCCTGGAAGGAACAACCGTGACGGTTACGGAAGAGACCGCCCCCGTTTCGCACTACGAGCGCATCGGTGGCGCCAGTTCGGTGAAGGCGGCCGTCGAGCTGTTCTACGACAAGGTGCTGGCCGACCCGGACCTCGCCGGTTACTTCGCCGACGTGGACATGGTGGGTCAGCGTCGGCACCTGGCGCTGATGTTGACCGTGGTGCTCGGTGGACCCAACGAGTACACCGGTCGTGGGCTGGCCGAGGCGCACCAGCCGCTGAACATCCCGGTGGCGCACTACGCGAAGGTCGGTGAACACCTGACGGTGACGCTGACCGAGCTGGGTGTGCCGGCCGACATCCTGGCGGACGTGCAGACCGTTCTGGGTCAGGTGCAGGACCAGGTGGTGGCCAGCGGGACCCGTCCGGGCGTCTGACCGTGGACGTGGCACGGCTCAAGCAGAGTTGGTCCCTGGTCGCCGCGCACGGCGACCAGGTGCCGCTCTACTTCTATTCGACGTTGTTCCTGGCCCACCCCGAGACCCGGCAGATGTTCCCGACGAACATGGCGGGGCAGCGGGACCGGCTGGTCACCGCGCTGGCGCACATCGTCACCAACGTGGACCAGGTGGATCGGCTGGTCGGGTTCCTGCAGGACCTGGGCGCCGATCACCGCAAGTTCGCGGTGCGCGCCGAGCACTACCCGGCGGTGGGTGAGGCGCTGGTCGCCACCCTGCAGCACTTCCTCGGCGATCAGTGGACCGAGGAGTTGGCGCGGGACTGGACGGCCGCGTACGGCCTGGTCGCGCAGGTGATGACCGAGGCCGCGCAGGCGGCGGAGGCGGTGAACCCGCCGTGGTGGGTCGCGGAGATCGTGGCGCACGAGCGGCGGGCGTTCGACGTGGCGGTGTTGACGTTGCGCCCGCAGTATCTGCTGCCGTTCACCCCGGGGCAGTCGATCGGGGTGTCGCACCCGTCGGTGCGGTCGTGGCGGTACTACTCGCCGGCGAACGCCCCGCGCGCGGACGGCACGCTGGAGCTGCACGTGCGGGCGGCGCCGGGCGGCGCGGTGTCGTCGCGTCTGGTGTACGGGTCGGCGGTGGGTGACCAGGTGCACCTGGCGGCGCCGGTGGGGGACCGGTTGACGTTGTGGTCGGCCGGCTCCAGCGACCTGCTGCTGCTGGCCGGCGGCACCGGGTGGGCGCCGGTGAAGGCGCTGGTGGAGCAGGTCGCGGCCGAGGGTTCCCGCCGCCGGGTCGACCTGTACGTGGGGGCGCGTTCGCGTTCCGAGCTCTATGACGCCGAGGCGATCGACAAGTTCGCGTCGTCGTACCCGTGGCTGACGGTGACGTACGTGGTCGGTGTGGATCCGCAGCGGCCGGGGGAGCTCGTGCAGGTGGTGGACCGGGCGTTGGCCGAGGGTGACTGGCGTTCCCGGCACGTCTACGTGTGCGGCTCCGACGAGATGGTGTCGTACTCGGTGCAGGCGTTGGGTCGGGCCGGCTACCACGCCGGTCAGGTGCATCACGAGGGGTTCGGGAAGCACTGGTACGGCCCGGCGTGGCGGACGGCGGTGGAGCAGGCGTCCTCCCCGGACGCTCCCGGGGGTGTGCGGTGAGCGCGCGGGGTGAGCTTGCGGGCCGCGCGGTCGCGAAGGGAAGGCGGGTGAGCGGGCGCGGTGCGCTCGTGAGCCCCGCGGTGACGAACGGAAGGGCGGGCCGGTGAGCGCGACCCCGATCAGCAGGTACGACGGGATGCAGGTGTCCGGCGGTGTCCAGGTGCGGATGACCGCCGACCGGGTGCGTCGGTGGGAGTTCGCGGCGGCGTCGTTCACGCGGCGTGGTTACGACAACGCGGACGTGGACCGGTTCCGGATGCAGGTGGCCGACGAGCTGGACGTGTTGGCGGCGCAGATCGCGAACCTGCGTGCGGAGAACGAGCGGCTCAACGACCGGGTGGAGCTGCACCGGCACGGGGTGATCCCGAGCAAGAACGCGGCGGCGAACGTGCCGGCGGCCAAGGAGGTGAATCTGCTCTCGGCGGCGCAGCGGGAGGCGGAGCAGATCATCGCGCAGGCGCACGACTACGCGCGGCGGGTCGCCGAGTACGCGCGGGTGCAGTACGAGAGCTACATGCAGGCGGCGGCGGAGGAGGCGAAGCAGGAGGCCGAGCGGGCGGTGAAGGATTACCGCAGTGCGGCGGGGTCGAGCTTCGACGACACGGTCGCCACCCGGGAGGCGTTGCGGATCTTCGGCGAGATGATGATCTCGCACATGCAGGCGGCGGCGCGGCACCTCGACGACGGCAGTGAACACCTGGCGCGGACGATGGACCGGATCGCGAAGGAGACGGCGGGGGCGCCGTTCGTGGCCGGTGGTGCGCAGCCGGCGGCGTTGCCGCGGCACCAGCAGCGCTGAGCCCGTCCCGGTCGGTCCGCGGGTGCGCGTGGGCCGACCGGGCCGGCGGTGTCAGTTGAGGGCGGCGGTGACCGCGTCGTCGAGGGGGGTGTCCCCGCCGACGAGTTCCAGGATCCGGCCGGCGCTGGCCGGCCGGTCGAGCAGGGCGACGAGCACCCGGGCCACGTCGGCGCGGGTGACCGCCCCGCGCTCGACGTGGCGGGCGAGGGCGATCCGCCCGGTGGGCGGGTCGTCGGTGAGCTGCCCGGGCCGTAGCACCGTCCAGTCCAGGTCGCGGGCGGTGAGGTCGTCCTCGGCGGCCTTCTTGGCGCGCAGGTAGGCGGCGAACACCGGGTCGGTGTCGGGCGCCGGGGGCCGTTCCACGCCCATGGAGGAGACCAGCAGGTAGCGGCGGAGCCCGGCGTGCCGGGCGGCGTCGGCGAGTAGCGCGGCGGCGGCCCGGTCGACGGTGTCCTTGCGGGCGGCGCCGCTGCCGGGGCCGGCGCCGGCGGCGAAGACGACCGCGTCGGCGCCGGTGAGGTGCGGGGTCAGGTCGGTGGCGGCGACGTGTTCCAGGTCGCAGACGACCGGTTCGGCGCCGGCCGCGCTCAGCGCGGCGGCGTGGTCGGGGTTGCGGATCAGGCCGACGGCGGTGTCGCCGCGGCCGGCGAGTTCGGCCTCCAGCAGTCGGGCGATCTTGCCGTGGCCTCCGGCGATGACGACGCGCATACCGTCAACGTACCGGTGGGCGGGCGGTCGGGCGCTGAGGCAGCATGGACGTCGTGACGGAGACGTTCGACGTGCTGGCGCAGCGGGTGGCCGGCGGTGGGGTCGTGGTGCTCAGCGGGGCCGGGTTGTCCACCGAATCGGGGATTCCGGACTACCGGGGGCCCAGCGGGGTGGCGCGGCGGCACACGCCGATGACGTACCAGACGTTCACCCGTGACCCGCTGGCGCGGCGGCGGTACTGGGCGCGCAGCCACCTGGGGTGGCGGTTGATGGCCCGGGCGGAGCCGAACGACGGGCACCGCGCGGTGGCCCGGTTGCAGCGCGGCGGCCTGGTCGACGCGGTGATCACGCAGAACGTCGACGGTCTGCACACGGCGGCGGGCAGCCCGTCGGTGGTGGAGCTGCACGGGCGGCTGGACGAGGTGGCCTGCCTGGGCTGCGGCAACCGGACGTCGCGGGAGGAGTTGGACCGTCGGTTGCGGGAGGCGAACCCGGGGTTCGACGCGCGGGTCGCCGCGGTGAACCCGGACGGTGACGTGGACCTCGACGACGCGGACGTGGCCGGGTTCCGGGTGGTGGACTGCACGTTCTGCGGCGGCGGGATGCTGAAGCCGGACGTGGTGTTCTTCGGTGAGACGGTGCCCGCGCCGCGGGTGGCGCACTGTTTCGACCTGGTGGAGCGGGCGCGGCTGCTGTTGGTGCTGGGGTCGTCGTTGACGGTGATGTCGGGTCGCCGGTTCGTGCTGCGGGCGGCGAAGCGCGGCATCCCGGTGGTAATCGTCAACCAGGGGGTGACGCGTGGTGACGGGTACGCGGCGTTGACCGTCGACGCGCCGTTGGGGCGGGTGCTGCCCGCGTTGGCCGACCGTACGCTCGGCGCGCCGCCGCCCGGGTCGCGACCCGGCAGCGGTGCGGGTCCGGTGCCCGCGGGGGTCGCCGCGCCGGCCTGACGACGGGCCGGCGGCGGGTGCCGATGATCACCTCGGCGGGGTACGTCATCTGGGGGAAACCTGTGCGCTGGTAGCGTTGACGGTGCCGGTCACACCCGCGTGGGAGAGACCGCCCAGGCAGCATCAGGGCGGCGCCGAAGGGGCAAATCCTCCCCGGAACCTCTCAGGCAAAAGGACCTCGCGGGGCAGGCACTGTGGAGCGCTGTGCGGGCGCGACAGAGGGGGAGGCCGACCTGTCGACCTCGCCCCCCGGGAGCGCCGCCCATGACCACAGAGCAGTTCGCCACCCGTCACATCGGCCCCGGGCCGGACGACGAACGCCGCATGCTGGAGGCCGTCGGCTACAGCTCGATCGACGAGCTGATGGACGCGGCGATCCCCGAGGTGATCCGCTGGCACGGCACCCTGGACCTGCCGGACCCGGCGACCGAGGCCGAGGCCATCGCCGAGCTGCGGGCCCTGGCCGCCCGCAACACGGTGGCCGTGTCCATGATCGGTCTGGGGTACCACGGCACGCACACGCCCGCGGTGATCCGCCGCAACGTGCTGGAGAACCCGGCCTGGTACACGGCGTACACGCCGTACCAGCCGGAGATCAGCCAGGGCCGGCTGGAGGCGCTGCTCAACTTCCAGACGATGGTCACGGACCTGACCGGTCTGGCCACCGCGAACGCGTCGATGCTCGACGAGGGCACCGCGGCGGCGGAGGCGATGACCCTCGCCCGCCGCGCGTCCAAGAGCAAGAGCCCGGTGTACGTCGTCGACGCGGACGCGTTGCCGCAGACCGTCGCGGTGATCGCCAGCCGGGCGGAGCCGCTCGGCATCGAGGTGCGGGTCCTCGACCTGGACGTCGAGGAGCTGCCGGCCGACTTCTTCGGCCTGCACCTGCAGTACCCGGGGGCGTCCGGGGCGGTCCGGGACCACGCGGCGCTGGTCGAGGCGGCGCACGCCGCCGGCGCGCTGGTCACCGTCGCCGCGGACCTGCTCGCGTTGACGCTGCTGCGCGCGCCGGGGGAGATCGGCGCGGACATCGCCGCCGGCACCACCCAGCGGTTCGGTGTGCCGATGGGCTTCGGTGGCCCGCACGCCGGTTACCTGGCGGTGCGCTCCGGCCTGGAGCGGATGCTGCCCGGCCGGCTCGTCGGGGTGTCCCGCGACGCCGACGGCAACCCGGCCTACCGGCTCGCGTTGCAGACCCGCGAGCAGCACATCCGCCGAGAGAAGGCGACCAGCAACATCTGCACCGCGCAGGTGCTCCTCGCCGTGATGGCCGGCATGTACGCCGTCTACCACGGGCCGGACGGGCTGCGGGCCATCGCGGCGCGTACGCATGAGATGGCGGCGCGGCTCGCGGCCGGGCTGCGCGCCGGCGGGGTGTCCGTCGCGGACGTCGCGTTCTTCGACACCGTGACCGCGAGCGTGCCGGGCCGGGCCGCGGCGGTGGTCGCGGCGGCCGCCGAGCGGGGCGTGAACCTGCGGCTGGTCGACGCCGACCGGGTGGGGGTGTCCTGCGACGAGACGACCACGCGGGCGCACCTGGAGGCGGTGTGGGCGGCGTTCGGGGTGCCGGCGTTCGACGGCGCCGTGGACGTGGCGCTGCCGCCGGCGCTGGCGCGCACCTCGGAGTTCCTCACCCACCCGGTGTTCTCCAGCCACCACTCGGAGACGGCGATGCTGCGCTACCTGCGGCGGCTGGCGGACTTCGACTACGCCCTGGACCGGGGCATGATCCCGCTCGGGTCGTGCACGATGAAGCTGAACGCGACCACCGAGATGGAGCCGGTGACGTGGGCGGAGTTCGCGCACGTGCACCCGTTCGCGCCGGCCGAGCAGACGGCGGGCTACCGGGAGCTGATCGGTCAGCTGGAGGGGTGGCTGGCCGAGCTGACCGGCTACGACGCGGTCAGCGTGCAGCCCAACGCCGGGTCGCAGGGTGAGCTGGCCGGTCTGCTGGCGATCCGGGGGTATCACCGGGAGCGCGGCGAGGGACACCGGGACGTGTGCCTGATCCCGTCGTCGGCGCACGGCACGAACGCGGCGTCGGCGGTGATGGCCGGGATGCGCGTGGTCGTGGTGGCCTGCGACGACGACGGCAACGTCGACCTCGACGACCTCGACGCGAAGATCGACAAGCACCGGGACGCGCTCGCGGCGATCATGGTGACGTACCCGTCGACGCACGGCGTGTACGAGACGGGCATCGCGCAGCTGTGCGCGAAGGTCCACGACGCGGGCGGCCAGGTGTACGTCGACGGGGCGAACCTGAACGCGCTGGTCGGATTCGCGAAGCCGGGGAAGTTCGGCGCGGACGTGTCGCACCTGAACCTGCACAAGACGTTCTGCATCCCGCATGGTGGTGGCGGGCCGGGGGTCGGGCCGGTGGCGGTGCGGGCGCACCTTCAGCCGTTCCTGCCCGGTGACCCGGGCGCCGGGCACGACAGTTCGCGGCCGGCGATCTCCGCCGCCCGGTACGGGTCGGCGGGGATCCTGCCGATCCCGTGGGCGTACCTGCGGATGATGGGTGGGGCGGGTCTGACCCGGGCGACCGGGGTGGCGGTGCTGGCGGCGAACTATGTGGCGGCGCGGCTGCGTGACCACTTCCCGGTGCTGTACGCCGGCAACAAGGGCCTGGTGGCGCACGAGTGCATCCTGGACCTGCGGCCGCTGACGAAGTCCACCGGGGTGAGCGTGGACGACGTGGCGAAGCGGCTGATCGACTACGGCTTCCACGCGCCGACGATGTCGTTCCCGGTGGCGGGGACGCTGATGGTGGAGCCGACGGAGAGCGAGGACCTGGCCGAGCTGGACCGGTTCTGCGCGGCGATGATCGCGATCCGGGCGGAGATCGACAAGGTGGCGGCGGGTGAGTGGCCGGCGGGGGACAACCCCCTCGCCAACGCCCCGCACACGGCGGCGATGGTCAGCGGTGACGAGTGGCCGCACGCGTACCCGCGGTCGGTGGGCGCCTACCCGGCCGGGGTGGACCGGGCGGGGAAGTACTGGCCGCCGGTGCGGCGGATCGACGGCGCGTACGGCGACCGGAACCTGGTCTGCTCGTGCCCGTCGCCGGAGGCGTTCGAGAGCTGAGGTCGGCGACGCCGGGGCGGGGTGTCTCCACCGCCCCGGCGGGTCGACCTGGCGTGAATGTCCCGATCCGGGGGACTAGCCTGGTCGACGTCGGGTGGGTGACGCAGCGTGGTCGTTCAGGCGACGAGGGCGTGGCGGGCGGGCCCGCGGTGGGGGGCGATGCAGCGGCCGTCGGGCAGCAGCTCGCCGGTGTCCTCGAAGACGATGACTCCGTTGCAGAGCAGGCTCCAGCCCTGCTCAGGGAAGCAGGCGATGACCCGGGCGGCTTCCCGATCAGTCGCGTCGGCGGAGGGGCAGGTCGGTTGATGCTGGCACATCGGGTTCTCCGGACTGTGGGGGCACTGTGTCATGGTTCACATGACCAGTGACGCACAGTACCAAGCGAAAGTGGTCAGCATCGAGCAGGCCCACGCGTACGAGCGCGGAAATCCACTGAACGGATGAGGAAGATAGGACCGGACGTCGTGGAAACGCTCCCACGGGGGGTGGTCGATGTGCCGGCCGCGCCGTCGGGCTGCCGCCGTACCCTCGTCGAACGCGACCGGTGGCAGTGGCGGCCCGGCGACGGCGGCGACCCCGCCGCCACCGCGCAGGAGTTCCTGGCCACGCACGGCCTGGCCCTGGACGACCTGGCCCGCCCGGCCGGCGGCCACGACCCCGCCGATGCCTGCGGCGCGGCCCTCTACGTCTCCGCCGCCGCCGGCGCCCTCCTCGCCGGCGCGCCGTCCGGCGCGGCGAACCCGGCGCCCGCCCTGCCCGAGGTCGTCGTCGTGGTCTACGGCCACGGCGACCCCCGGCCCGAACCCGTGCGCCCGCAGACCGGGGCCGGCTGGTGGCTCGGCGACTGGGCGGAGAGCTGGACGCCCGCCGAGCACGCCGCGGCGGTCGACGCGGTCCGCGCCGCGATCGGCCGCGGCGACGTCTACCAGGCCAACGTCGTCGGACACGCCGCCGCCCCCTACAGCGGCGACCCGCTGCCCGCCCTGGCCCGCCTCGGCGCGCTGCCCGGCGCCCGCTACGGCGGCACCCTGACCGGGGCCGGCTGGGCCGTCGGCTGCGCCTCCCCGGAGACCCTCGTCGCGGTCACCGACGGCCGGCTGGTGACCCGCCCCATCAAGGGCACCCGCCCGGCCACCGCCGCGGGCCGCCGGGAGCTGCTGACCAGCGCGAAGGAACGCGCCGAACACATCATGATCGTCGACCTGGAACGCAACGACCTGGCCCGCGTCGCCCGCACCGGGACCGTCCGCGTCGACGAACTGTTCGCCGTCCGCCGCTGGTGCGACCTGTGGCAGGCCGAGTCCACCGTCACCGCCGCCGTCGCGGACGGTCTCGGCCTGGCGGACCTGCTGCGCGCGGTCTGCCCCGGCGGGTCGGTCACCGGCGCGCCGAAGCTCGCCGCCCTGCGCCACATCGCCGACCTGGAACCGGTCGGCCGGGGCGCCAGCATGGGGGCGCTGGGCTGGGTCGCCCCCGGCCGCGTCGACCTGGGCCTGACCATCCGCACCGCCGCCGCCGACGGGCAGCGGATGCACGTGTGGGCCGGCGGCGGCATCACCTGGGACAGCGACCCGTGGGACGAGGTGGCCGAGGCCGCCGCGAAGACCACCCCGGTGCGCGCCGCCCTCGCCAGCCGCTGAGCCGTCCGAGGCCGCGGTGTCCGGGGCGGCCCCACAGTCAGCGGTAGGCGGCCCCGACGGCCCCCAGGAAGGCCAGCGCCTCGGCGTCACGGGAACCGGGCGGCGCGCTGTAGAGCACGAGGTGCTGGTCGCGGTCCGCGAGGGTGAGCGCGTCGCAGTCGACGGTGATCTCGCCGACGACCGGGTGCCGGAACGTCTTGGTGAGCATCGGCGCGGTCTGCACGTCGCGCAGATCCCAGAGCCGGGCGAACTCGCCGCTGTCGTCGCGCAGCTCGGCGACCAGGGCACCCACCAGGGGGTCGGCCGGGTAGCGGGCGAGCGCGGATCGCAGCCTGACGACGACGTGGTGCCGGAACTCCGTGACGTCGGAGACCCCGTACAGCGCCGGCGGCCCCAGGAACGCCCGGCGGGCGAGGTTGCGCTCCCGCGGCGTCAGCGCGGCGAAGTCCTCCATCAGCGCGGCCGCGAGATCGTTCCACGCGAGCACCTCGAACGCGGCGGACGTCACGAAGGCGGCCGTCTGCGGCAGCCGGTCGAGCAGCGCGAGGATGCTCGGCCGCACGTCGCGCCGGTGCAGGCCCGTGCGGCTCGGCATGGTGCCCGCGAGGACGTGCAGGTGATCGGACTCGGCCTCGGTGAGCCGCAGGGCGTCCGCGATGCCGGCGAGGACCTCACCCGACGGTCGTGGCGCCCGGCCCTGCTCGAGCCGCACGTAGTACTCCGTGGAGATGTGCGCGAGCACGGCCACTTCCTCACGGCGAAGCCCCGGTGTCCGCCGCCGCGGACCCACGGGCAGGCCCACGTCCCGCGGCCGCAGCCGCTCTCGGCGGCTCCGAAGGAACGCCCCGAGCTCCTGCCTGTCCATGCCTCCAAGTCTGCACCCCGCCCGGCGGCGGATCCTGGTACGGATGATGCCTGCCTCCGGTCGCGAGGTCGGCCGAAGGTGGTGTCATGACCAACGACAGCGACATCACACCCGTCGGCCTGCTCGCCGGCAAGGTCGTGTTCATCACCGGCGCCAGCCGCGGCATCGGGGCGGCCGCCGCCCGGCTGTTCGCACGCGAGGGCGCGGCGGTCGTGCTCGCCGCACGCGGCGCCGACGCCCTGCAGGGGATCGTCGCCGAGATCCGCGCGCTCGGCGGCGTCGCGGACGCCGTGGCGGTGGACCTCGCCGACCGGGCGAGCATCCGCGCGGCGGTCGACCACGTGGAGGCGTTGCACGGCCGGCTCGACGGCGCGTTCAACAACGGCGCGGCGATCCAGCAGCCCGGCCCGCTCGACACGACCAGCGACGAGGACGTCGATGAGCAGTTCGCGGTGAACTTCCGCGGGCACTGGACCGCGATGAGGTGCGAAGCGGCGCTCATGCGCCGCACCGGCGGCGGGGCGATCGTCAACACGTCGAGCATCGGCAGCCGCCGCGCGAACCCGGAGCTGCCCGCGTACGGGGCGATGAAGCGGGCGCTCAACAGCATCACCGAGACCGCCGCGGTCACCTGGGGACGGCAGGGGATCCGGGTCAACGGCATCACGCCCGGCGGCACCGCGACGGAGATGATCGACAAGTGGGAGGCGGCGTCGCCGGGGGTGGTCGAGCGCATCACCGCGAGCATCCCGCTCGGCCGGATGGCCTCGCCCCGCGAGGTCGCCGAGGTCGCCGCGTGGCTGCTCAGCGATCGGGCGTCGATGGTGACCGGCGCGATCGTGCCGGTCGACGGCGGCGCCGGCGCCTGAGCGGGAGCCCCGGCCCCGGCCGGGAGGGCCCCACGGCCGTGGGGCCGGCGGCGGGGACGTCGATCGGGCGTCGGCGGGTCAGCGGGCGGCGAAGTCGTCCAGCGCGGCGACGACCCGCTCGCCGATCCCGTGTCCGGCGCCGTGCCCGGCGGCCTCGACCACCTCCAGGCGGGCGTCGGGCCAGGCCTGCGCCAGCTGCCACGCCACGTCCAGCGGGCTGCTGACGTCGAGCCGGCCGTGCAGCAGGACGCCCGGGACGCCGGCGAGCCGGGGTGCGTCGCGCAGCAGCTGCCCGTCGGGCAGGAAGGCGGCGTTGCTCCAGTAGTGGGTGACCAGCCGGGCCGAGAGCATCCGGAAGTCCGGGTCGGCGAAGCGGGGGTCGGGCCGCCAGCCGGGGACGGTGCGGACGTGGGTGTCGTCCCAGAGGCACCACTCGCGGGCCGCGCGTTCCCGCACGGCCGGGTCGGGGTCGGCGAGCAGCCGGGCGTACGCGGCGGCCAGGTTCCCGTCCCGGTCGGCAGGTGGCACGGCGTCGAGGAACCGCGCCCACTCGGCGGGGAAGATCCGCCCCATCTCGCGGGTGATCCACTCGACCTCCCGGCGGCTGGTGGTGACCACGCTGAACAGCACCAGCTCGCTGACCCGCTCCGGGTGGGCCTGCGCGTACGCGAGACCGAGGGTGGAGCCCCAGGACGCGCCGAGCACCAGCCACCGGTCGACGTCGAGGTGCGCGCGCAACCGTTCGAGGTCGCCGACCAGGTGGGCGGTGGTGTTGGTGGCCAGGTCGACGCCCGGGTCGGCGGCGTGGGGGAGGCTGCGGCCGCAGCCGCGCTGGTCGACCAGGACGATCCGGTAACGGGCCGGGTCGAAGTAGCGCCGCCAACCGGGTGTGGCGCCCGAGCCGGGGCCGCCGTGCAGCACCACCGCCGGCTTGCCGTCGGGGTTGCCGCAGGTCTCCCAGTACACGCGCTGACCGTCGCCGACGTCGAGCAGGCCGTGCGCGTACGGCTCGCCGGGTGGGTACATGGCCGTCCTCCCTCAGATACAACAGCGCTGTTACATTAGCGAAGTGACGGACGCCGTGCCCGACGGGGAGGCCCTGGGGACGCTGCTGCGGCACGTCCTCGACGTGCTCGACGGCGACGTGGCCGCCGTCTACACCGAGCAGGGCGTCGCCGACTACCGGCCTCGGTTCTCGCCGCCGCTGCGGGTGCTGCTCGCCGACGGGCCGCTGCCGATCCGCGACCTGGCCCGCCGCGTCGGGGTCACCCACTCGGCGGCCAGCCAGACGGTGGCGCAGATGGCCCGGGCCGGGCTGGTGGAGCTCACCCCGGGCGCCGACGCCCGGCAGCGCCTGGTGCACCTGAGCGCCCGCGCCCGTGAGCTGCTGCCCCTGGTGGAGGCGGAGTGGGCGGCCACCAGCGCCGCCATGCGCCAGCTCGACGACGAGCTGCCGGCGCCCCTGGCCGACGTGCTGCACGCCGTGCTCGCCGCCGTACGCCGACGGCCCCTGCGCCGGCGCATCGCCGACGCCGGGCTACCCGCACCGCCGGCGTGACCCGCGCGGCGGCCGGTGACGCGCTCGCACGCCACGTCACCGGCCGCGGGTCAGCGGCTGAGCCGGGTCAGCGGCTGAGCCGCCGGTAGCGGCGCACCGACAGGGGCAGGAAGACCGCGATCAGCAGCGCCGGCCACGCCACCGCGAGCGCGAGGGCGTGCTGCGCGGCGAAGGAGTCGCCGCCCCAACCCGGGTTGCCGAACAGCTCCCGGCAGGCGGCCACGGTGGCCGACAGCGGGTTCCGCTGGGCGACGGCGGCGAGCCAGCCCGGCATCGTCTCCGGGGCCACGAACGCGTTGGAGGTGAATCCGACCGGCCAGACGAGGATCTGCAGCACCAGCACCGACTCGGGGCGGCGCAGCACCAGGGCCAGGTGGATGCCCACCCAGATCAACGCGAACCGCAGCAGCAGGAGCAGCCCGACCGCCGCGGCGGCCGCCGCCGGCCCGTTGCGCCCACTGCCAACCGACCAGCCGCCCGCAGGCCAGGATGACGGCCAGCCCTGCGGTGGAGTAGAGCAGGTCGGCGCCGGCCCGACCGGCGACCACCGCCGAGCGGGCCATCGGCAGGGACCGGAACCGGTCGGTGACACCGCGCGCGGTGTCGGTGGCCACGGCCGTGTAGGTGGCCTCCAGGCCGAACGCCATCGTGAGACCGAACATGCCGGGCAGCAGGAACTCCCGGTAGTCGCCGCCACCCGGCACCGCCATCGCACCGCCGAACAGGTAGCCGAACATCAGCACCAGCAGCACCGGGAAGAGCAGCCCGATGAGCAGCTCGGCCGGCCGGCGGGTCCAGTGGGTCATCGCCCGGCCGGTCAGCACGAGGGCGTCGGTGACCGCCCACCGCAGCCGGCGCGCGCCCACGGCCGCGACACTCACGCCGCCACCTCCTCACGCGTCGCGGTCAGGCGCAGGAACACCTCGTCGAGGGTGGGCCGGCGCACGGCCACGTCGGCGACGTCGAGCCGGGCCTCCTGCAGCGCACGCAGCACGGCGGTCAGGGTGGTGACCCGCTCGACGACCGGCGCGCTGACCCGTAGCGCGGCCGGATCGACCGCGCAGTCGACGCCGGTCGCCGCGTGGATCACGGCGGCGGCCCCGGCCAGGTCGTCGGCGTGGTGCAGCAGCACGTCGAGGCGGTCGCCGCCGAGGTCGTCCTTGAGTTGGGCGGGGGTGCCGGCGGCGACGACCCGGCCGGTGTCGACGACGCCCCGTCGGGCCGCGGCAGGGTGGTGAGGATCCGCACGGCGGTGGTCTTGCCCGCCCCGTTCGGGCCGAGCAGCCCGCACACCGTGCCCGCCGCCACCGTGAGGTCCAGCCCCGCCAGGGCGGTCGTGTCGCCGTAGCGCTTGCGCAGCCCTTCGGCCTCGGTCGTCGCTGTTCCGGTCGTCATCGCGCCTCATCGTCTCTCGCCGCGCGGTCCGTCCACCGCACGGCGCACCGTACACCGTACGGTAAAGGCGTCGGTAGAGTCCCGGAGGTGACCACCGAGTACAGCGGCACCGGCGACCCCGCACGCAGCCTCGCCCTGCTCTGGCGCACCCGCGAACCCGCCACCCGCCGCGGCCGCACCGACCTCACCGTGGACCGGATCGTCCGCGCCGCCATCGAGGTCGCCGACACCGACGGCCTCGCCGCCCTGTCCATGCGCCGCGTCGCCGAACGCCTCGGCGTGGGCACCATGTCGCTGTACACGCACGTCCCCGGCAAAGGCGAACTGCTCGACCTGATGCTCGACACCGTCTACGGCGAGACCACCGACCCCGCGCCGCCCGCCGACGGCTGGCGCGCCCGGCTCGAAGCCGTCGCCCGCGACAACTGGGCGCTCTACCTACGCCACCCCTGGCTGCTGCAGGTCGCCACGACCCGCCCGCCGCTGGGCCCCAACCTCATCGCCCGCTACGAACGCGACCTGCGCGCCGTCGACGGCATCGGCCTGACCGACCTGGAGATGGACGCCGTGATCACCCTCGTCGGCGGGTTCGTCCACGGCACCGTACGCGGCGCGGTGGAGACGGCGCAGGCCGCCGAACGCACCGGGATGACCGAGGAGCAGTGGTGGCGAGCGCACGCCCCCTACCTGGAGAAGGCGATGGACCCACGCCGGTTCCCCCTCGCCACCCGCGTCGGCGCCACCGCCGGCGAGGAGTACCAGGCCGCCGCCGACCCGGCCCGCGCCTTCGAGTTCGGCCTCGCCCGCATCCTCGACGGCATCGAGGTCCTCGTCCGCCACCGACCGGGCGCGAACACCACCGGCAGCGACCGATAACCTGACCGACATGACGATGCGCCCCATCCGGATCATCGGGGACCCCGTGCTGCGCACCTCGTGCGCGCCGGTGACCAGCTTCGACGCCGACCTACGCGCCCTGGTCACCGACCTGATGGACACCCTGCACGGCGCGCCCGGCCGCGCCGGCGTCGCCGCCCCGCAGATCGGCGTCGACGCCCAGGTGTTCGTCTACGACGCCGACGGGCACCGCGGCCACCTGATCAACCCGACCCTGGAGCTGTCCGAGGAGCTCCAGGACGACGACGAGGGCTGCCTGTCCATCCCCGGCCTGTACTTCCCGACGCCCCGCGCGCTGCACGCCACCGCGCACGGCTTCGACCAGCACGGCGAGCCGCTGACCATCTCCGGCAGCGGGTTCCTCGCCCGGGCGTTGCAGCACGAGACCGACCACCTGGCCGGCCGCCTCTACGTCGACACCCTGCGCGGCGAGACCCGCCGACGGGCACTGCGGGAGATCCGCGCCGGCCGGTTCGACTCACCCACCCGCCGCGCCTGACGCGCGGCGGGCCGCCCGACCGGGTCCGCCCGACCGCCTAGCGGGCGGTCAGGCGGAACTCGCCGTACTCGGCCACCGGCGTGAAACCCAGCCGCGTGTACAACCGCACCGCCGGCCCGTTGTCCGCGCGCACGTTCAACGTCACATGGTCGACGCTGGCGCGCAGCCGCCGGCACAACGCCGCCACCACACCCGCCGCCAACCCCCGACCCCGCGCCACCGGATCCGTCGTGACATTGCCCAGGGCGGCCACCCGGTAGACCGGCGACCACACGTGCACCCCGGCCACCGCCACCAGCACCCCACCCTCGCGGACCCCCAGATAGTGGCCGGTCTCCAGCATCCGCGGATCGAACCAGTTACCCGGATACGCCCGCGCGTACAGCTCCCGCAACTGCGGCAGGTCCACCGCGCCCAGCGGCTGCCCGAGCGGCGCCACGCGGGCCAACGCGTCCGCATCGGTCAACGCCATCTTCAGGTGCGCGCCCGCGCCGTCGAGCCGGAACCGCGGCGACAACGCCGCCTCCAGGCCGGGGGACAGGTGCGCATACAGGCGCGGCGGCAACACCGGCGCCAGCTCCGTCAGCAGCGCCGCCAGCTCCGTCACCCGCGGCGGCGCGGCGAACGCCAGCAACGTCGGCGGATCCACCCCGTGGTAGAGCAACGCCACCTGGTCGTCTCGCCGGAACCACGACGTGTACGGCCAGAAGAAGTCGTCCAGGTCGCCCAACTGGTAGACGTGCCGCACCGGGTCCCGCGACAGCAGCCCGGCCAGCACCGCCCGGTCGTGTTCGGCGCGTACCGGCACCTCAGCCGGCCAGCCACTGGTCGTAGCCCAGCTTCGCGATCAGCGCCACCACCACCACCAGCAGCACCACCCGCACGAACCCGGCACCCCGGCGCAACGCCATCCGCGCGCCCAGCACCGCCCCGGCGATGTTGCACACCGCCATCGCCGCCCCGAGCAGCCACCACACGTGCCCGGTCACCCCGAACACCACCAGGGCACCCAGGTTCGTGCCCGCGTTGACCACCTTCGCCATCGCCGACCCGTGCACGAAGTCCGCGCCCACCAGCGCCGTGAACGCCAACACCAGGAACGTGCCCGTGCCCGGACCGATCAACCCGTCGTACAGGGCGATACCGACCCCGGCCACCGCGACCGCGGCGGCCACCCGCGCCGGCGTACGCCGCTGCGGCAGCGCCACCACACCCAACCGGGGACGCAGCAGCACGAACAACGCCACCGCCAGCAGCACCACCAGCACCACCGGCCGGTACGCCGCCCCCGGCACCGCCCCGGCCAGCACCGCACCCACCCCCGCGGACACCACCGCGAACCCGGCCGCCGGCCCCGCCACACCCCAGTCAATCTTGGTGCGGCGCGCGAACGTGACCGCCGCCGTCGCGGTGCCCGCGATCGCGGCCAGCTTGTTCGTGCCCAGCGCGCTGGGCACCGGCATCCCCGGCGCGGCGACGAGCAACGCCGGCAGCAACAGCAGCCCGCCGCCGCCCACCACGGCGTCGACCCAGCCGGCCATGGCGGCCGCGGCGAGGAGGGTGGTCAGCGATACGGGGTCCACGGCCGGCAATTCTGCCCACCCGACCAGGGCCGACGCCGACCCCTGTGGCCAGCCTCACCCGCGACGCCGGCGCAGCCACACCCCCACCGCACCCACCGCCACGAACACCAGCATCGAACACAGCAACGCCCTGAGCACCCGGCAAGACTGCCACGGCGTCGTAGGGTGCAGGAGTGCGCCTGGCCACCTTCAACCTGCTGCACGGACGGTCCCTGACCGACGGGCTCGTCGACGCCGACCGCCTCGCCGCCGCCGTCAGCGCACTCGACGCCGACGTGCTCGCCCTGCAGGAGGTCGACCGGGACCAGAGCCGCAGCGGCAAACTCGACCTCACCGCCATCGCCGCCCGAGCCCTCGGCGCACCACACCACCGCTTCGCCGCCGCCGTCGTCGGCACCCCCGGCGAGGGCTTCCGCCCCCTCACCCACGACGACGACGGCCACGGCGAACCCTGCTACGGCGTCGGCCTGATCAGCCGCCACCCCGTACGCACCTGGCGGGTCACCCGCCTCAAGGGCGCACCCGTCCGCTCACCGGTCGTCGTCCCCGGCCCCCGCGGCGGACTGATCCTGCTCCGCGACGAACCGCGCGTCGTGCTCGCCGCCGTCCTCGACACCCCGCACGGACCGCTCACCGTCGCCGCCACCCACCTGTCGTTCGTGCCCGGGTGGAACATCCGCCAGCTGCGCCAGGTCGTCCGCGCCCTGCGCGCCCTGCCGGCCCCCCGCGTCCTGCTCGGCGACCTCAACCTGCCCGCCGGCGTCGCCCGCCTGGTCTCCGGCTGGCGGCCGCTGGGCCGCCGCCACACCTACCCGGCCGGGGAACCTCGCGTGCAGCTCGACCACATCCTCGCCGACCGCGCCGCCGTCGCCCAACTGCCCCCGGTCACCGCCGTCGCCACCCCGCTGTCCACCATCTCCGACCACCGCCCCCTGCTCGTCGACCTCGGCTGAGCAGCACACGCGCCGGTCAGCGGCAGCGGGGGAGAACACCCCTTACGGAGAGTCAGCGCAAGATTCCCTCAAGATCGTTGCGTCGGGCAATCACGACGATCATGCTGGTCCCCATCGCGTCAAGGTCAACAGCCCTCACGGAGGCCACATGAGACGCCCCCGCACCACCCTCGTCGCACTGTCCACACTGTTCACCCTCGCCCTCACCACCCTCGCCGGGCCGGCCAACGCCGACCCGACCGCACCCAACCAGGTCACCGACCTCACCGTGCGCCAGGGCGACGGCTACGCCACCCTCGCCTGGCAACCCGTCGACGGCGCCACCGACTACCAGATCGAACGCACCCCCGTCGACGCCAACGGCGCCCCCACCGGCACCCCCACCGTCGTCGGCATCTGGCGACCCAACCGACAGATCAGCCAGGAAGCACCCACCTTCGCCGACGCAGGCTTCAACCCCGGCGACCGGTTCAGCTGGCGGGTACGCGCCCGCACCGGCACCACCGAACAGCCCTACTCCGAGCCCGTCACCGGCACCACCACCGCCCCCTGGGGCGACCCCACCATCCCCGGCCAGCAGCTGCGCACCCAGTGGGAGACCACCCGCGCCGCCCAATACACCAGCGACACCGAGGAATACGCGTACACCGCCGCGATCGACGCACTCAGCGACCGCGTACGCGTCGTGGAGATCGGCCGGACGGTGCTGAACCGACCGATCAACATGTTCGTCATCGGCTACCCCACCCCGCCGGCCACCCCGGCCGCCGTAGCCGCCACCTCACCGATCGCCGTCAACTGCAACGTCCACGGCAACGAACCCGGCGACCGCGAAGCCTGCCTCATCATGGCCCGGCAACTCGCCTTCGCCACCGACGCCCGCACCATCGACCTGCTGAGCCACACCACCGTCCTGATCGTCCCCACGATCAACGGTGACGGCCGCGCCGCCAACACCCGCGGCAACTCCACCGGCCAGGACCTCAACCGCGACTACTCGCTCATCCGCCAGCCGGAGACCGCCGCGTACGTCAACATGCTCCGCCAGTACCGGCCCATCGCCGGCTACGACGGCCACGAGTACGGCAACTCCCGCGCCGGCGACCTGCCCATGCTCCCGCCGCGACACCAGAACGTCCCGCAGCCCATCTTCGACGAGTCCATGGACATGATCGAAGGCCACATGTACAGCGAGGGCGCCAAGGACGGCTGGTGGGCCTGCCCCTACGGCTGCGAAGGCGGCGGCAGCGTCGGCCTCAGCGAGGAGACCATCCTCCGCAACACCCTCGGCCTGAAGAACGTCGTCAACTCCCTGCTCGAGCTGCGCAGCTCCGGCGGGCAGACCCGACCCGACGAAGGCAACACGGCCAACAACCGCCGCCGCAAGACCTTCTCCGCCCTCTGGACCTTCCAGCACTTCCTCGACTACCACCGGGCCAACCTGCCCGCCATCACCAAGGCCCGCACCGAAGCCATCAAGTGGCAGGCCGCCAACACCGGACGCCTCGTCTTCCGCGGCTCCCGACCCATCCCCGCCCACCCGGCGCCGCACCCCGGCGACAGCCCGCCGCCGATCGACGCACCGCCGGCCAACCTCATCCTCGACAACGCCCCCTGCGCCTACCGGCTCACCGAGGAGCAGTACCACGGCGCCCGCACCGACGGCCCCGGCGGCAACGGCGCCACCGTCGCCGAGCGCATCGCCGCCCACGGCTGGCAGGTCGTCAAGGTCGGCGACAGCTACTACGTCCCCCTCAACCAGCCCGAGCGCGGCCTCATCCCGCTGCTGCTCGACGGGCTGGGCGTGGAGAAGCTCGTCGACGGCGAACGGATCTACCCGACCCTCACCGGCCGGCGCACCGGCCCGCTCACCGTCACCGGCTTCACCTGCGCCGCCGACGCCACCATCACCGGCCCCGTCACCGTCCGGACCGGCGCCGCACTCGTCGCCACCGGCACCACCGTCACCGGCCCGATCAACGCCACCGGCGCCGCCGGCGTCCTGCTCGCCAACGGCACCGTCACCGGCCCGGTCCGCCTGACCGGCACCACCGACGCCATCTCCCTGATCGACGTCAAGGTCACCGGCCCCGTCGACCTCGCCGGAAACCACACCGCCACCGAGCCACTGCTCGTCGGCAACACGGTCACCGGCCCGATCTCCTGCACCGGCAACACCCCCGCACCGAGCAACCTCACCATCGGCAACACCGGAACCGGCCCCCGCGCCGGCCAGTGCGCCACCCTGTGACACCCACCCGGTGACGACGGTGCCGGCCGGGCGAGCGCACCAGCTCACCCGGCCGGCACCACCCACCCGACCCGTGGAGACCGCCGTGTCGTACCCGCGCACCCGCCGCCGCCTCGCCAGCCTCGCCGCCGCGACCCTGCTGCTCACCGCCACCGCCTGCACCACCGCCGAGCACCACGACGACGCGAGCAGCACCCCGGTCGCCGTCTCCGGCCCCCTCTGCGACGCCCTGCCCACCGGCAGCGAACCCGGCAACCCCACCGACCTCGCCGGGCAACCCGTCGACAAGGCCCTCCAGTGGATCCCCACCCTCACCACCTTCGAGGCCGCCCTGCGCACCAGCGGCCTGCTCACCGAGCCCCACCAGGACGGACTCACCCTGCTCGCCCCCACCGACGACGCCTTCGCCGCCTGGTTCAACGACGACACCTGGGACACCCTGATGACCCGGGACCACGACAAGCTGCGCACCCTTCTCAAGGCCCACCTGATCGCCGGCACCCGCAGCCTCGACCAGCTCACCGCCGCCGGCACCGCCACCACCCTCGACGGCACCACCCTCACCGCCACCACCCTCGACGGCACCACCCTCACCGTCACCCGCAGCGGCCCCACCACCCGATTCGGCGACAGGGCCGACGCGGTCTGCGCCGACTACCAAGCCGCCGGCGCCCGCATCCACCTCGTCAACGCCGTGCTCGGCCCACTGCCCAAGACCGCCGACGGCACCGGACACCGCGCCCACTGACGCACCCGCCGGGCGTCACCGCTCGCCGCCGGGCACCAACGCGGCGAGCGCCCGGTTGGTGCGGTTGGCCCGCACCGCGTCGCGCTGCTGCCCGGCCGTCACCTCGATGTACGTCTGCGACGACGCCAACGACGCGTGCCCCAGCAACCGCATGATCTCCGCCGCGCTCGCCCCGTCCTCGGCCAACCGCGTCGCGAACGTGTGCCGCAACGCGTGCAGCCGCGCCCCACGCGGCACCCGGTCACCGATGCCCGCCCGCCGGTAACAGGACTCCACCAGGTACTGCAGCCCACCCCGGCGCAGTGGCTCACCTTGCCGGTCCACCAGCAGCGGCGAGTCCGGCCGTACGTGGCGCGCCCCGAACCGACGCCGCCGACTCTCCAGGTACTCGGCCAACACCCGCTCCAGACCCACCTCGATCGGCACCGCCCGTGGACGCCCACCCTTGCCGGCCACATCCACCCGCCGTTCGCCCTCCCGACCGGCGATCGAGCCGACCCGCAGCGCCAGCAGCTCGGACAGCCGCAGCCCCGCGCAGAGCGCCAACGCGAGCACCGCCAGGTCGCGCTGCGGCCACGGGTCCCGCTGCCGGCCGTCCTCGCGGGCGACGGCCGCCAGCAGCTCCTCCGGGGTGTCCTCGCCGCGCAACGGCTTGGGCTGGGGGAGCGGCGTGCGGGGCCGCCCCACCGCCGGCATCGGGTTTCCCGGTACGACCCCCTCGGCGACGAGGAACGTGAAGAAGCTGTTCCAGGTGGACCAGGCACGGTGGACGGACGCCACCGCCCGTGGCGCGGCGAACCGGGCGAACGCCGCCCGCATGACGCGGGGGGACAGCGCCGGGACGGTCAGGTCGTCGAGGGGGAGGGGAGGGGTGAGGGACTCGCCGGCCAGGGCCGCGATGGTCCGCAGATCCCGCCGGTACGCGGCCAGGGTGTGGGGGGAGGGCTTGCGGGTGGCCCGGGCGGTCAGGAACTCCTCGATCAGATGACTCACCGATTCGCCCTTTTTGTCATGCATAAGGGACATTATGCATGATTTTCACGTCCCGGCCAAGATCGATGAAGCGCGGGGGAGAGCGGTGCTGGCACCGGACCTCTGATCGACTACAGGTCAGCCCAGTGACGGGATCCACGCCGGGGCGACGTCCTGGGGCTGCGCCGAACCGGGGGCGCCCGTCGAGTAGCCGGGTTGGGGTCAGACGGGCGTCGGGCGACGCGTCGAGCCGGGCTGCGACCTGGGCGCTGTCGAGCTGCCCCAGAAATGGGGCATTCCGCCGGGTCGACCTCGCCGCATCGTTCTCGCCGCGATCGTCGTGGCGCTCGCTCGGGACCCTGCCTGCTCACGTCATCCAGTCGTGATCGCCGGTGCAGGCGAAAGGCGAGGTCCGTGCGCTCAGGCCCCCGGGGCATCCGTGATCGGGGACCGCGTTCCTGCCATGCGGCGGGCTCGGACTGGCGGCACTGGCCCCCTCTCGGGGAGGCCTCGATCCGATCTACTTGACATAATGTACATTATCGAATCTGCCCGAGAGGGCGCTGACCAGCCCGGAAGTGGCCCTTGTGTTCCGTCACGCATCTCGCGTGTCTCAGCAGGACACCCGCGCCGGTGTCACGTTGGTGAGTGCTTCCTGGACGATCCGGTACGCGGCCAGGTCGACCTGCGGTGGCAGCGGGCGGGTCTCGGCCAGCTCTGTGCGGATCGTCAGCCCGGACCGGCCGGCGGTGGTGACGAGGTCGTCGAGGTGGTTCAGGCCGGGCGTGGGGGTCGGCGGTGTCTGGTCGTCCTGGCGGAGGATGCCCAGGGTCGCGCGCAGTTCCCGCAGTGTCTCCTTGCTCGTCTGTTTGATGGCGGCGAGGGCCTGCTCGGCTCGGGCGGGGTCGGGGCGGTGCAGCGCGGCGCTGGCCTGGACGTTGATCAGTGAGAGGTGGTGGCCGAGGGTGTCGTGCAGTTCGCGGGCGATGCGCAGACGCTCCTCGGTGGCCCGGCGTCGGGCTTCTTCTTCCTTGCCCTGCTCGGCGGCGAGCACCCGGGCCTGCGCCTCGGCGAGGTAGGCCCGGCGGTTGCGGGTCACGCCGGCGATGACGGCGACGAGCCAGCCGGCGTGCAGCAGGGTGGCCCCGTTGCCGGTGTCCGCGGTGCGGTGGTAGCTGTCCGCGGCGGCGAACGTGGCGACGGAGGCGACACCGAGGCCGATGGCGACCGCGAGGTGTCCCTCGTCGACGACGGTGTAGAGCGCGACGACGAAGACGAGCATGATCGGACCGGGTCGGTGCAGGAGCGCCCCGTACGCGCTGACCGCGGCCAGTGCCACCAGGCCGACGGCTGTCGGGTGTCGGCGGCGCAGGTGCAGCGCGGCGGTGGAGGCCAGTACGGCCAGCAGGGCGGCCCCTTCGGCGGCGGTGTCGATGCCGCGCGACTGCACCAGCAGGCCGACGACCGCGACCAGGCCGACCACGAGCACCAGGATGGTGTTCGCCGTCTGGCTTTGCGATCGCCAGTTGGGCATGCGTCGAAGCGTAGCCGCCGACGGCCGGACGGCAGAAGGTCCGGCCGTGCGGATGCCGCTGTCAGGCGCCGACGTACGTCGCCAGGTGTTCGCCGGTGAGGGTGGAGCGGGCGGCGACGAGGTCGGCGGGCGTGCCCTGGAAGACGACGCGTCCGCCGTCGTGGCCGGCGCCGGGCCCGAGGTCGATGATCCAGTCGGCGTGGGCCATGACGGCCTGGTGGTGTTCGATGACGATGACGGACTTGCCGGCGTCGACGAGCCGGTCGAGCAGGCCGAGCAGTTGCGCGACGTCGGCGAGGTGAAGGCCGGTCGTCGGCTCGTCGAGGACGTAGACGCCGCCCTTCTCGGCCATCTGGGTGGCGAGCTTGAGGCGTTGCCGCTCGCCTCCGGACAGGGTGGTCAGGGGCTGGCCGAGGGTGAGGTAGCCGAGGCCGACGTCGGCGAGCCGGCCGAGGATGGCGTGTGCGGCCGGGGTGCGCGCGTCGCCGGTGCCGAAGAACTCCTCGGCCTCGGTCACGGACATCGCCAGCACCTCGGCGATGTCGCGGCCGCCGAGGGTGTATTCCAGGACGGCGGCCTGGAAGCGCTTGCCTTCGCAGTCCTCGCAGGTGGACTCGACGGTGGCCATGACGCCCAGGTCGGTGTAGATGACGCCGGCGCCGTTGCAGGTGGGGCAGGCTCCTTCGGAGTTGGAGCTGAACAGGGCGGGTTTGACGCCGTTGGCCTTGGCGAAGGCCTTGCGGATCGGGTCGAGCAGGCCGGTGTAGGTGGCCGGGTTGCTGCGCCGGGAGCCGCGGATCGCGCTCTGGTCGATGACGACCACGCCGTCGCGTCCGGCGACGGAGCCGTGGATCAGGGAGCTCTTGCCGGAGCCGGCGACGCCGGTGACGACGCAGAGCACGCCGAGGGGGATGTCCACGTCGACGTCGCGGAGGTTGTGGGTCGAGGCGCCGCGGACCTGGAGCGTGCCGGTGGGCTGCCGGACGGTGTCCTTGAGGGTCGCCCGGTCGTCGAGGTGCCGGCCGGTGATGGTGTCGCTGGCGCGCAGGCCGTCGACGGGGCCTTTGTAGCAGACGGTGCCGCCGCCGGAGCCGGCGCCGGGGCCGAGGTCGACGACGTGGTCGGCGATGGCGATGGTCTCGGGTTTGTGTTCGACGACGAGGACGGTGTTGCCCTTGTCCCGCAGGCGCAGCAGCAGCTCGTTCATGCGTTCGATGTCGTGCGGGTGCAGGCCGATGGTCGGTTCGTCGAAGACGTAGGTGACGTCGGTCAGCGACGAGCCGAGGTGACGGATCATCTTGGTGCGTTGGGCCTCTCCCCCGGACAGGGTGCCGGCGGGTCGGTCGAGGGAGAGGTAGCCCAGGCCGATCTGCGCGAACGAGTCGAGCAGGTGTTGCAGGCCGGCGAGCAGGGGGGCGACGGAGGGCTCGTCGAGGTCACGGATCCAGTCGGCGAGGTCGGTGATCTGCATGGCGCAGACGTCGGCGATGCTCTTGCCGTTGATCGTGGAGGAGCGGGCTTCCGCGCTGAGGCGGGTGCCGTCGCATTCGGGGCAGGTGGTGAAGGTGACCGCCCGTTCGACGAAGGCGCGGATGTGCGGCTGGAGCGCGTCAACGTCCTTGGCGAGGAAGGACTTCTGGATCTGGGGGATCAGGCCGAGGTAGGTGAGGTTGATGCCCTCAACCTTGATCTTGGTCGCCTCGCGGTGCAGGAGGTCGTGCAGCTCCTTCTTGGTGTACTTGCGGATGGGCTTGTCGGGGTCGAAGTAGCCGCAGCCGCGGAAGATGCGCCCGTACCAGCCCTCCATGCTGTAGCCGGGGATGGTGATGGCGCCCTCGCTGAGGGATTTGGTGTCGTCGTAGAGCTGGGTGAGGTCGATGTCGTTGACCGAGCCCATGCCCTCGCAGCGGGGGCACATGCCGCCGAGCCGGGTGAAGGTGGCCTTCTCGGTCTTCGTCTTGCCGGCGCCACGTTCGACGGTGATCGCGCCGCTGGCCTTCACGGAGGGGACGTTGAAGGAGTAGGCGTTGGGCGAGCCGATGTGCGGCTGGCCGAGTCGGCTGAAGAGGATCCGCAGCATGGCGTTGGCGTCGGTGGCGGTGCCGACCGTGGAGCGGGGGTTGGCGCCCATCCGCTCCTGGTCGACGATGATCGCGGTGGTCAGACCGTCGAGGAGGTCGACCTCGGGACGGGCGAGGGTCGGCATGAAGCCCTGCACGAAGGCGCTGTAGGTCTCGTTGATCAGCCGCTGCGACTCGGCGGCGATGGTGCCGAAGACCAGGGAGCTCTTGCCGGAGCCGGAGACACCGGTGAACACGGTGAGTCGGCGTTTCGGGATCTCGACGCTGACGTCCTTGAGGTTGTTCTCTCGGGCGCCCTGCACGCGGATCATGTCGTGATCGTCAGCCGCGCGCGGCGGGGGCGGCGGGGTGTGCGTCCTCGTGGCCATGCGTGTCGTGTCTCCAGCGTCCGGTGGTGGTGGGGGTCGGGTCAGCGCAGTTCGTTGATGCGGATCAGGTTGCCGGTCGGATCACGGAAGGCGCAGTCGCGAACACCGTACGGCTGCTCGGTGGGCTCCTGGACGACGTCGGCGCCGCTGGCCTCGAGGCGCTCGAAGAGGGCGTCGAGGTCGTCGCTGGCGAGGGTGACGGCGCCGTAGCTGCCCTTGGCGATGAGTTCGAGGATGGTGCGGCGTTCGTCGTCGGTGATGCCGGGGTCGACCGCCGGCGGGTGCAACACGATGGAGGTGCCGGGCTGGTTGGGCGGGCCGACGGTCAGCCAGCGCATGCCGTCGTAGCCGACGTCGTTGCGGACCTCGAAACCGAGGGTGTCGCGGTAGAAGGCGAGGGCGGCCTCGGCGTCGGTGTGCGGGAGGAAGGCGTAGTGGATGCTGATGGTCATGGCGGTCACGCTAGTTGCGGCTGCGGGCCGGGCGCTTCTCGATTCCTGATCGGTCTGGTGACCTGTTTGGTCAGGCAGGTGGGCATCTCCGGGGTGGCGGGCGCGTGGCGGGCGCGGTAGGCGCTGGGCGGGACGCCGACCAGTTCGGTGAAGCGGGTGCTGAAGGTGCCCAGGGAGGAGCAGCCGACCGCGAAGCAGACCTCGGTGACGCTCAGGTCGCCCCGGCGCAGCAGGGCCATGGCCCGTTCGATGCGGCGGGTCATGAGGTAGGAGTAGGGCGACTCGCCGTAGGCCTGGCGGAACTGGCGGCTGAGGTGCCCGGCGGACATGTTGGCGCCGCGGGCGAGCGCTTCGACGTCGAGGGGTTTCGCGTAGTCCCGGTCGATCCGGTCGCGGACGCGGCGCAGCCGGGCGAGGTCGCGTAGCCGCTGCTCATCGGCGGGTCTGCTGCTCACGTGCTGGATGGTGCCACAGGGGGCCGACAGTTGCCCACGAACGCGGCCTCGTGGGCGTGGCAGGTCAGGCAGTGTCGGCGGCGGCGCGCAGGCCGGTCAGCAGGGCGGTCAGGATGCGGGTGAGCTGGGGGCCGACGTCGACGGCGGCGTGGGCGAGCTCGGGGTGGGTCTCGTAGAGGGTGCGCAGTGGGGTGCCGGGCGCGGCCATCTGCCAGAGCGCGCCGGCCATGCCGGTGGCGGTGGCGACCACGTCGACGGCCTGCCGGTCGGTGAGGTGCAGCAGGCGGCGCAGGTCGCGGACGATCGTGTCGCCCACGCCCAGGACGCTCGTCTTGAAGCGGCGGGCGGCGTCGAGCGACACGTTGCGTTCGAGGTTGAGCGGGGCCTGGGAGAGCAGGTCGCAGAAGAAGGGCCGGTCGGTCAGCGACTGGGCGACGGCGGCCGCGACGGTCTCGGGGGTGGCCGGGTCGAGGGTGTCGAGGGACGCGCGCACGCCGGTGGACCACTCCTGCCAGCCTTCGGCGGTGAGGGTCAGGAAGATCTGCTCACGGGTCTCGAAGTAGCGCAGCATGGCGGATTTGTGCATGCCGACGGCCGCCGCGATGTCGGTGAGGGTGACCTCGCGGACGCTGCGGCGGGTGCCGAGGGCCCGCGCGGCGTCGAGGATCGCGCGTTCGCGGAGCTGCTTGGCCTCGTCGCTGCGGGCGCGTTGCTTCGGGGTCGTGGACATCACACCCACATTAACACAACTCCGTTGCGGTATTAACGAAACCGTGTTTTGCTAGACGCATGGTCAAGACATGGTTCATCACCGGCTCGTCCCGCGGCTTCGGCCGAGCCCTCACGACCGCCGCGCTGGAGGCCGGCGACCAGGTCGTCGCCACCGCGCGTACGCCCGAGCAGCTCTCCGACCTCGTCGAGCAGTACGGCGAGCGCGTCCTGCCGGTGGCCCTCGACGTCACCCAGGCGGCCGCCGTCGAGGCCGCCATCCGCACGGCGGTGCAGCGTTTCGGTCGGCTCGACGTGATCGTCAACAACGCCGGGTACGCGAACCTCGCGCCGATCGAGAGCGGCACCGAGGAGGACTTCCGGCGCCAGTTCGAGACGAACTTCTGGGGCGTCTACCACGTCTCGCGGGCGGCGGTGCCGGTGCTGCGGGAACAGGGCGGCGGCACGATCATCCAGTTCTCGTCCCTCGGCGGCCGGGTCGGCGGTAGCCCCGGCCTGGGCTCGTACCAGGCGGCGAAGTTCGCCGTCGACGGCTTCACCCGGGTGCTCGCGGCCGAGACGGCGCCGTTCGGCATCCGCACCCTCGTCGTGGAGCCCAGCGGCTTCGCCACCGACTGGGCGGGCTCCTCGATGCAGGTGCACGACATTCCGCCGGAGTACGAGAACACCGTCGGCCTGCGCCGGCAGCCCAACCCGATGCTCACCGCCGGCGACCCGAAGCGCGCCGCCGAGATCCTGGTCCGCATGATGGACCGTCGTGACCTGCCGTCGCACCTGCCCATCGGGGCGCTCGCGGCGCAGATGGCCCTGGACTACTCGCGCCGGCAGATCGACGAGGCCAGCACGTGGGAGCAGGTCAGCCGCTCCGCCGACTTCGAACAGCCGTACCCGGTGGACCTGCCGCCGGAGCGACCCGCGACGGCCGGCTGAACGCGGGCGTCGCCGCGGGCCGGGGTGACCCGCGGCGACGTGGACGCGCCGTCGACCCGCGCTCAGGACCAGTCGACCTGCGGTGACGGGTAGAAGTTGACGTCCCGCAGGCGCCAGCGGGGTGCCTGCTCCCCCAGCCTCGCCCGGAACGACTCCCAGTCGTGGCTGGCCCGGCTCGACCAGCCCAGCTCGGCGATCGCGGGCAGGCGCGGGAACGCCATGAACTCGATGTCCTCGATCGAGCGCAGCGTCTCCGACCACAGCGGCGCCTCGACGCCCAGGACCGACTGCTCACCGACGCCGGCGACCCGGGTCGCCGGGTCCCAGTCGTACGCGTCGCGGACCTCGATGTAGGCGGCCCACGACAGGCCCAGCGGCGTGGCCCGGTCGTACTTCATGTCGAGGTACGCCTTGTTCGCCGGCGACATGACCACCTTGTTGCCCCGCGCGGCGGCCTCGGCCAGGTCGGCGTTGCTGGTGCCGGTGCCCCAGAACTGGGCCACCACATCGGTGGGCGGGTCGACCTGCATGACCTCGTTCCAGCCGTAGGCGCGCTTGCCGTACTTGGCGACCAGCGGCAGCACCCGCTGCATGAACGTGCGGTACTCCTCGTCGGTGGTGGCGTGCGCCTCGTCCCCGCCGACGTGCAGGAACGGCCCCGGGGTGATCGCGGCGAGCTCGCGGATGACGTCCTCCACGAACCGGTAGGTGAGCTCGTCGTCGATGCACAGGGAGCTGTAGCCCACCGCGATGTCGGTGCGCGGCGCGGGGGCGACACCGTCGCAGTTGAGCTCGGCGTACGTCGACTGGGCGGCGTTGGTGTGCCCCGGCATGTCGATCTCCGGGACGATCGTGATGTGGCGGGCGGCGGCGTACGCGACCACGGCCCGGTAGTCGGCCTTCGTGAGGAAGCCGGGGCCGACGCCGTCGACGCCGGTGCCCGGGCCGCCGCCGACCGTGGTCAGCCGCGGCCAGGAGTCGATCTGGATGCGCCAGCCCTGGTCGTCGGTCAGGTGCAGGTGCAGGTAGTTGATTTTGTACTGGCTGAGCAGGTCGACGTACGCGTTGATCTCGTCGACGGTGTGGAAGTGCCGGGCGAGGTCGAGCATCGCGCCCCGGTACGCGAACCGTGGATGATCGACGATCCGACCGCCGGGCACCGTCCAGGTGGTGCGCTGGCGGGTCGGGGCCTCGATCGTCGCGGGCAGCAGTTGGCGCAGCGTCTGGACGCCGGCGAACAGGCCGGCCTCGGTCCTGGCCCGGATCGTCACCCGCTGGCGGGTGACGTCGAGCTGGTAGCCCTCGGCGCCGACGCGCGCGTCCGCGCCGCCGATGAGCAGGGCGATCTCGGGCAGCGGCGTCGAACGGACCGGCAGGACCGGCAGCGGGTAGCCGGTCGCGGGGCGCAGCGTCTGCGCGAGTTGCCGACCGACCCGCCAGGCGGCGGCCGAGCCGGGTGCGGTGCGGATGACGGTGTGCGGGCGGAGGGTGAACGTGCCCCGGCTGTCGGGGCTGGTCTCGACGGGCGCGGGGATGACGTCGCTCAGCTGCCGTTGCGGGGCGGCGGGCGTGGCGGCGGCCGGGGCCGCGGGCAGGATGATCGGCAGTCCGAGTGCGGCTGTGGCCAGCAGCCGCGTCAGGATGTGGCGGCGACGCATGAGGACCTCCAGACCTCGACCTGATCGGTGGCGGTCGATCGGTTTCCGCACGCTACCCGCGCCGGGCCCGGACTGTAAACCTTCCTTATCGTGTCGGGGTCGACCTCACCCGCTCGGCCACCACCTCGACCGGCCGACACGGCGCATCGGTGGCGAGGCGGGCGTGCAGGTGCATGTCGTGCCAGCCGTCGGTGTGCAGCGCCTCGGCGCGCTTGGTGCCCTCGGCGGCGAACCCGGCGCGCTCGGCCACCCGGCAGGAGGCCGGGTTGGCGGTGGAGTGGGCCAGCTCCACCCGGTGCAGGCCCAGGACGGTGAAGGACCAGCCGGCCAGCGCCGCCAACGCGCTCGGGGCGACGCGCCGACCCCGGGCGGCGGGCAGCACCCAGTACGACACCTCGGCCAGACCCTCGGCCAGGTCGAGGCGGCGCAGGCTGATCTGGCCCAGGACACCACCCGGGTCGTCGGCGTCGACGACCGCCCACCCGGCCCCGGTCTCGCCGTGCCACCGTCGCGGCCAGGCGTCGATCCAGTCGCGGGCCTCGTCGTCGGTCATCGAGCGGCAGTGCCAGCGGCGGATGGCCGGGTCGGCGTAGGCGGCGGCCACCGCCGGGCCGTCGTCGGGCCGCCAGGGGCGCAGACGTACGCGGTCGCCGCCGAGCTCCGGTTGGGTCAGCCGGGCCAGAGCGCCGGGGGCGAGGGCGGGGGCGACGAGACTGGGCATGCGACCGATTATCGGGGGCTCGTGGTGCTTCGGAGCGGCTGGCCCGGTCGTCGCGGGTGCGGGCCGGCGCCGGAGAACGGCGGTACCGGGCCGCGTTTCGCCGGTGACGAGAGGGCCACCCGACGTTGCGCCGGTCCTCGTGATGGGCGATCATCGATCTCACCTGCGCCAGGGGGAGGTCGCGTGGGCAAACGGATCGCGGGGGTTCTCCGTCGCCGTCTGCGCTGGCGCCTGCGCCGGACCGCCGGCTCCGCCGCCCTGGTGGTGCTCTCCGTGGCACTGCTCGCCTGGGGTCGGTCCGAGGACGGCTACAACCGGGACGTGCTGCTCAACATCGGCGCCAGCGTCGTCATCGTCGCGCTCACGTACGCGATCTTCGACCCGCTCTTCGAGGAGCTGCGACGGTCCCGGGTGGAGGAGCATCCACGCCTGGACGACGAGGAGTTCAGCGCGCACGTGGCCGGCGCGACCAGCATGGTGGCGATCATGGACACCGGCAGTCACCTGCTCGAGGGCGGTGGCCGGGAACGATTCCTGAACGCGCTGCGCACCGCGCTGGGCAACGGGGTGGTCGTCCGGGTGCTGCTGCTCGACCCCGACTCGGCCGCCGCCTCCCAGCGGGCCGAGGAGATCCGGCCGATCGACGTCCGCAGGGTGCTGGTGGACAACCTGCGGCGGCTCAACGAGTTCGCCACGTCACTCGACAAGGCGCTGCGGGCGCGGTTCCACGTACGCATCTACGACGCGTCGCCGTCGATCCACATGTTCCGCTGGGACGACAAGGCCCTCATCTCGTTCTTCCCCATCGGGGCGCGGGCGTCGGCGTCACCACACCTCGAGGTGTTCATCGCCAGTCCGCTCGGTGACTTCGTGGAGAGCCGCTTCGACGAGTTGTGGCGCCACCCCAGCACCCGGCACCTCGACGAGTACGTGTGCCTGCCGTTGACGGTCAGCCGCGGGCCGACGGTGCTGCGCTCGTGTGAGGTGCACTTCGTCGCCGAGGGCGACGAGTGGTGCATCGACGGCTCGCCGATGGTGGACCAGTTGACCGACCACGGCACCGGCCCGCTGGAGGTGCGGCTGTCCCGGCCGTTGCCCGTGAACGGATGGGCGGGCACGTCGTTCCGACTGGCGCGGGTGGACGGGGACGAGGAACGGATGCGGGTGCTGGCGTTGTTCGACGCGAAGTACGGCCCACGCAACGTCACCGGTCCGGGTCGGGCCCGCATCGCGCTGCGGCTCATCCCCCGGCTGGAACTGCTCAGCGGCGTCGGCGACGTGGTGTCCGACGACGGCGCGGAGGTGACCGGCACGGCGTGACCGACGCCCGACGCGGGTCGACCCGGACGGCGATCGACGGATCCCGGGCGCGCGGTCGACCGGGACGGTCCCGGGCGAGGGCCGACCGTTCGGCTCACCGCAGCGACCGTCCGGCGACGAGCAGGTTTGTATACGGTTTCCCGTGGCCCGGTGGCGGGGGCATGAAGTGAGGAGGAGTTCCCATCCTCACCGGAGAGGAAGCACCGGCATGCTTTCCGCACTCGATCGTCGGCACACCGTCGCGCCGCCGGGGTACAGCCGTTGGCTGATTCCCCCGGCGGCGTTGGCGATCCATCTCTGCATCGGGCAGGTCTACGCGACGAGCGTGTACAAGAACTCGCTCATCGCTCACTTCGACACGAGTCAGACCGCGATCGGCGTGATCTTCAGTATCGCGATCGTGATGCTCGGGCTCTCCGCCGCCGTCGCCGGCACGTGGGTGGAGGCGAACGGACCACGCAAGGCGATGTTCGTCTCCGCGTCCTTCTGGGCGGCCGGGTTCCTGGTCGGTGCGCTGGGCATCGCGACCCGACAGCTGTGGCTGCTCTACCTGGGCTATGGCCTGCTGGGCGGCATCGGGCTGGGCATCGGCTACATCTCTCCCGTGTCCACGTTGATCAAGTGGTTCCCGGACCGGCCGGGTCTGGCCACCGGGCTGGCCATCATGGGGTTCGGGGGCGGCGCCATGGTGGCCTCTCCCCTGTCCCGCCAACTCTTGTCGCTCTACGACTCCGGTTACGACCCGGCGAACGCCGGCTCCACGGCATCCGGCGGCGCGCTGGTGTGGCTGTTCGTGACGCTGGGCGTCGGCTACTTCCTGATCATGATGTTCGGCGTGTTCAACGTACGCGTGCCGGCGCCGCACTGGCGGCCGGCGGGCTTCGACCCGGCGCTGGTGGCGGAGAAGCCGTTGGTGACGTCGGCGAACGTGTCGGCGGCGAACGCGGTCAGGACCCGCTCGTTCTGGCTGCTGTGGGTGGTGCTGTTCTGCAACGTCACCGCCGGCATCGGGATCCTGGAACAGGCGAGCCCCATGATCCAGGACTTCTTCCGCGACAACGGCACCTCCGCGGTGTCGGTGGCGGCGGCGGGCGGGTTCGTGGGCCTGCTGTCGCTGTTCAACATGGCGGGCCGGTTCGTGTGGTCGTCCACCTCGGACGTGATCGGCCGCAAGCCGATCTATCTGCTGTACCTCGGTGTCGGCATGGTGCTGTACGCGCTGCTGGCCCTGGTGGGGCACGCGGCGACGGCGCTGTTCGTCCTGCTGGCGTGCGTGATCCTCTCCTTCTACGGGGGCGGCTTCGCGACGGTGCCGGCATACCTGCGGGACCTGTTCGGCACGTTCCAGGTCGGCGCCATCCACGGACGGCTGTTGACGGCGTGGTCGGCGGCCGGGATCGCCGGGCCGCTGATCGTCAACGGGTTCCTCGACGCGCAGGGCGAGCCGGGGACGCTGACGGCGGCGGCGTACCGGCCGGCGCTGTTCACGATGGTCGGGGTGCTGGCGGTGGGGTTCATCGCGAACCTGCTGGTCCGTCCGGTGCCCGAGCGGTTCCACGAACGGACGGCGCCGGATCCCGGCGGCGCGGTCGAGGCGACGACGGCGCAGAGGAGTGGTACGCGATGAACGAGGTCGAACCGCGCGGGCAGCGGGCCCGCCTGTGGATCTCCTGGCTGGTGGTGTCGGCGCTCCTGGGCTACGGCGTGATCCAGACGCTGATCACCGCCGCCAAACTCTTCACGAGTTGACCCCCTCCCCGCGCGGGGAGTGCGGGTGGGGGTCGGGTTAGAGGCCGCCGGAGACGCGGAGGACGGTGCCGGTCGTGTAGGAGGCGTCGGGGGTGAGCAGCCAGGCGATCGCGGCCGCCACCTCGTCGGCCTCCCCGGCCCGGCCCAACGGAATGCGACCGGCGGCGGTGTCGGGACGGTCGGGCACCCCGGAGACGGCGTGGATGTCCGTGCGGATGATGCCGGGGGCGACCGCGTTGACCCGGATGCCACGAGGGGCGAGCTCCTTGGCCAGACCGACGGTGAGGGTGTCGGTGGCGGCCTTCACCGCGGCGTAGTGGACGTACTCGCCCGGGCTGCCGAGGGTGGCGGCGGCGGACGACACGTTGACGATGGCCCCACCGGCGCTCATCCGGCGGGCCGCCTGCTGGGCGCAGAGGACGTACCCGATGAGGTTGACGTCGACGACGCGGCGCAGGTCGCCGGCATCCAGGTCGACGAACGGGCCGATCGGGCTGGTGACGCCGGCGTTGTTGACCAAACCGGTGAGGTCACCGAGGTCGGCGGCGGCGTCGAACAGCGCGGTGACCTGGTCGGCGTCGGTGGTGTCGGCCGGCACGGCGAGGCCGCGGCGACCGGCGGCGTGAATGTCGGCGAGGACCGCCTGGGCGGCGTCGTGGTCCCGCCGGTAGCCGAAGGCGACGTGGTGGCCGGCCCGGGCGAGCCGGCGGGCGGTGGCGGCGCCGATGCCGCGGCTGCCGCCGGTGATGACGGTGACCGGTTCCAACGTGTCCCTCCCTCTGCCGCAGACGATGCCGCGACGCTACCGTGACCGGCACGAACCGAGGCGGAGGTGAAGATCACATGACGCGGGCGTTGGTGCTGGGCGGCGGTGGGGTCACCGGGGTGGCGTGGGAGTGGGGGCTGCTCGCCGGTCTCGCGGAGCGGGGCGTGCCGCTGGCCGAGGCGGACCTCGTCGTGGGCACGTCCGCCGGGTCGATGGTGGGCGCGCAGCTCTGCTCCGGCCGGGCCCCCGAAGAGGCGTACGCCGGACAGCTCGCCCCGCCGCACGGCGAGGTGGCCGCCCGGTTCGGGCTCGCCGAGATGGCGAAGCTGGTGTGGGCCGGCGCCCGCCGGGACCCGGTTCGGGCGCGAGCGCGCATCGGCGCGATGGCGATCGCCGCGCGTACGCCCTCGGAGGTGTCGCGGCGCGCGGTGATCGAGGCACGGTTGCCGGCCCGGGAGTGGCCGGCGCGGCGGCTGCTGGTCACGGCGGTGGACGCGCACTCCGGCGAGTTCGTCGTCTTCGACGCGGGCTCCGGGGTGTCGTTGGTGGACGCGGTCGGGGCCAGCTGCGCGGTGCCCGGCGTGTGGCCGCCGGTGACGATCGGCGACCGCCGGTACGTCGACGGGGGCATGCGGTCGCCGGTCAACGCGGACCTGGCCGCCGGCGCGCGGGCCGTGGTGGTGCTGGCGCCCACGGCCGCCGCGTTCGGCCCGATGCCACGGCTGGCCGCGCAGGTGGCCGCGTTGCGGGCGGAGGGGGCGCGGGTCGCGGTGGTGGCGCCGGACGCGGCGGCGCGTGAGGCGATCGGCCGCAACGTGCTCAACCCGGCGCGCCGCGCGGCCGCCGCCCGGGCGGGCCGCGACCAGGCCGCCACCGTCGCCGACGACATCGCGGCGGTCTGGGGCTGACCCTCCGCGCCGCACTGCTCTAGGCTCCGCGCGTCGGTGTCGATGCGGAGGTGGCCTGGTGCTGGACGTCGGGGACGTGGTGGAGGACTTCGCGCTGCCGGACCAGACGGGGACGGTGCGGCGGCTGTCGGAGCTGCTGGCGGCGGGGCCCGTCGTGTTGTTCTTCTACCCGGCGGCGATGACCCGCGGCTGCACGGCCGAGAGCTGTCACTTCCGGGACCTGGCCGCGGAGTTCGCGGCCGTGGGCGCCCAGCGGGTGGGCATCAGCCGCGACCCGGTGACGCGGCAGGCGGAGTTCGCCCAGCTGCACGGGTTCGACTATCCACTGCTGTCGGACGTCGACGGGACGGTCGCGACGGCGTTCGGGGTGCGGCGTCGGCTGCCGCTGGGGCCGCTGAGCACGCGGCGGGTGACGTACGTGATCGGCGCCGACCGGAGCATCATCGCCGTGGTGCAGAGCGCGACGAACATGAACGAGCACGCCGACGCGGCGCTGCGCGCCCTGGGGGGTTGATCGTCCGCGTGTCGCAGCCGCCTGGTATCAACGCTGGCATCCAAACGTGTGTACGGAAGAGGGCGTGATGGCGGGCCAGGGTTTGTCCACTGACGAGGTGCAGGGCATCCGAGAGGCGTTGGCCGCGGGCCGCAAGCCGAAGGTGGTGTTCACGGCGGCGGCGGGTCAGATGGCGGGGCAGCTCGGGCAGGTGGTCGAGTTGACCGACCCGGAGGTGTCCGAGGAGTTCGTGGTGGTGCGGTTCGGCCGCGACGAGCTGCCCTTCTCCCCCGCCGACGTGGCGATCGCGCCGCGCGGCGCCGGCCGCAAGGCGCCGGAGACGGCGCCGCAGGTCGAGGAGGAGCCGGCACCGGCCGAGCCGGAGTTCGTGTTGGACACGCCGCGGGTGCCGGCGCCGCGTCGGGAGGAGCCGAAGGTGGAACAGCAGGTGGAGCAGCAGGCGGAGACGAAGCCGGCACGCCGGCCGGTGAAGGCCGCGAAGCCGAAGAGCCCGGCCGGGTTGACGGTGACCCTGGCCTACGCCGAGGGCGAGTGGACGGTCGCGGCCCAGCAGGGCAGCAAGGCCCTCGCGAAGCCGTACGTGGTGAAGCCGGCGGAGGCGCTGCGCATGGTGGCGCTGGTCGACGTGCCCGGCGTGCAGGAGGCCGTGGAGCAGATCCTCGCCGCCGAGCGGGCCGAGGCGGAGCAGCAGGCCGAGAAGCTGCGCGCCGAGTTGGCCGAGATCGAGGCCCGACTGGCGGAGCTGCGCGAGACCCCCTGACCGGTGACGCGCCCCGCCCGGTCGTCGTCGGGCGGGGCGGCGGGTCAGAGAGGTGTCGTCAGGCGGGCGATCACTGTGGTGGCGGGGCCGGTGGTGGCGTTCCGGTAGCCGGTGCCCGCCCACAGGTGCAGCCGGTCCGGATGTCCCGCCGCCGCGGCCGCCGCGCGCATCCCCCGGGTCAGGTGGTGCAGCTCCGGGTAGCCCAGCGGCGCCGACGGCTCGTGCCGGTCGATGAACGTGTTGCGCAGCCCCCGCGCGGGCCGGCCGGTGAAGGCGCGGGTCAGCACGGTGCCGGTGCGGGCCGGGTCGGCCAGCGCGTCGCGGTGCGTCCGGCTGGCCCCACTCTCGTCGGTGCGCAGCAGCAGGGTGCCGACGGCCACCGCGGTCGCGCCGACGGCGAGCAGGTCGCGTACGTCGTCGGGGCCGGCGACTCCGCCGGTGGCCACCACGGGCAGCCCCGTCGCCGCGACCACGTCGCGTACCAGCGGGCGGGTGGAGCGGGGCGGCGCCGGCCGGCGTGGGGTGTGGGTGCCGCTGTGCCCGCCCGCCTCGGTGCCCTGCGCGACGAGACCGTCGGCGCCGAGGTCGAGCGCGGCGCGCGCCTCGTCGACCGAGGTCACCGTGACCAGCACCCGGGTGCCGGCCCGGCGCAGGGCGGTGACGGCCGCCGGGTCGGGCAGGCCGAAGGTGAAGCTGACCACCGGCACCGGGTGGCGCACCAGCAGGTCGATCTTGTCGGCCCAGTGGTCGTCGTCGTGCACCGGCGCCGCGGCGGTGAGGTCGAGGCCGTACGGCTCGCCCTCGGCGGCGATCTCCCGCGCGTACCGGCGGAACGTCGGCTCGTCGATCTCGGGTGGGCCGGGCACGAACAGGTTCACCCCGCACGGCGTGCCGGTGGCGGCGAGGTCGGCCAGGTCGGCGGCGACCGCCTCGGCGGTGCGGTAGCCGGCGGCGAGGAAGCCGAAGCCACCGGCGGCGGTGACGGCCCGCACCAGGGCGGGGGTCGTGGCGCCACCGGCCATCGGGGCGCCCACCAGCGGCGTCGGGGCACCGAACAGATCACTCACCGGCTCCACCCTAGCCGCGCCACCCACCGGCCCCGGACGGAACCAGCCGCGACCCTCCACGGCCGCGCCGCCGGCGTCGCGGTCGCGGAGGGCCCGCTGGACCAGCGGCCGGCGCCGGCCGCGGAAAAGGCGCCCGCCGGCCCGCCCCGGGGAATGAGGGGAGCGGGCGGGCCGGCGGGCGGGTCCTCAGTGCTGCGGGATGTGGACCACGCCGATCCGCTTGCGGAACACCCAGTACGTCCAGCCCTGGTAGGCGAGCACGATCGGGGTGAACACCACCGCCACCCAGGTCATGATCTTCAGGGTGTACGGGGTGGAGGCCGCGTTGGTGGCGGTCAGCGTGCCGGCCGCGTCCAGGGTGGAGGGCAGCACGTTGGGGAAGAGCGCGGCGAACAGGGTCGCCACGGCCAGGCCGATCGCCACGGCGGTGCCGGTGAACGCCCAGCCCTCCCGGCGTACGCGGGCGGCGGCGAGACCACCGAGCAGGGCGAGTGCCGCGCCGACGGCGAGCACGACGGCGGCCGTGCTGGACCGGATGCCCAGCGTCCAGGTGAGGAACGCGACGGCGAGGACGGCGGTGACCACGCCGACGCGCACGGCGAGGGCGCCGGCCCGCTCGCGGATGTCGCCGACGGTCTTCAGGGCGACGAACACCGCGCCGTGGGTGAGGAACAGCGCCGCGGTGGTCGCGCCGCCGAGCAGGGCGTACGGGTTGAGCAGGTTGAACAGGCCGCCGACGTACTCGTGTTCGGCGTTGAGCGGCACGCCGCGCAGGATGTTGGCGAACGCCACGCCCCACAGCACGGCGGGCACCAGGGAGCCGAAGAAGATCGCGGCGTCCCAGCGGCGCTTCCAGGACTGCTCGGGGCGCTTGTGCCGGTATTCGAAGGCGACGCCGCGGGCGATCAGGGCGAGCAGGATCAGCAGCAGCGGCAGGTAGAAGCCGGAGAAGAGGGTCGCGTACCACTCGGGGAAGGCGGCGAACATCGCGCCGCCGGCGGTGATCAGCCATACCTCGTTGCCGTCCCACACCGGGCCGATGGTGTTGATCAGGACGCGGCGTTCCCGGTCGTCGCGGCCGAGCACGGGCAGCAGCATGCCGACGCCGAAGTCGAAGCCCTCCAGGATGAAGTAGCCGGTGAAGAGCACGGCGACGAGCAGGAACCAGATGGTCGTGAGGTCCACGGTGTGCGCTCCCGGGTCAGTAGGCGAAGGCGAGCGGGCGCTCGGCGTCGTCGTGGCTGTCGTCGATCTCGGGCTGTGGCGTCAGGTCGGGTACGCCGGCCTTGGCGTAGCGGACCAGCAGCTTGAACTCGATCACGGCGAGGGTCGCGTAGATCAGAGTGAACGCGGTGAACGAGGTGAGCACCTCGGTCAGCGACACGCTGCGGGAGACGCCGTTGCGGGTGAGCATCTCGCCGAAGACGATCCAGGGCTGGCGGCCCATCTCGGTGAAGATCCAGCCGAAGGAGTTCGCGACCAGTGGCAGCACGGGCATGACCAGGCCGGCGCGCAGCAGCCACTCGCTGCGCGGGGCGCGGCCCTTGCGGTGGGTCCAGAGCACCAGCAGGGCGATCGCCGCGGCGGCCAGCCCGAAGGCGATCATGAAGCGGAAGCTCCAGTAGGTGACCGGGATGATCGGTGCGTAGTTGCCCGGGCCGTACTGGCTGGCGTACTGGGCCTGCAGGTCGTCGATGCCGTGCACGGTGCCGCGCGGGTCACCGGTGCCGAGGTACGACAGCAGGTACGGGATCTTGATGGCGAACAGTTCGCGGCTGCCGTCCAGGCTGCCGACGGTGAGGACGGAGAACGAGGCGGGGCTCTCTGTGTTGTAGAGGCCCTCGGCGGCGGCCATCTTCATCGGCTGCACCTGGGTCATGATCTTGCCCTGGATGTCGCCGGTGATGACGACGCCGGCGGCGGCGATCAGGGTGACCCAGGAGCCGAACTTGGCGGCGAACCGGTAGGTGGGGGTGTCGGCCGAGTCGCGGTTGCGGATCAGGTGCCACATCGCGACGGCGACCAGCAGCGAGCCGGCCACCAGGAACGCGCCCGCGATGGTGTGCGGGAAGGTGATGAGGGCGACCTTGTTGGTGAGCACCGCGACGAAGTCGGTCAGCTCGGCGCGCCCGGTGTCGGGGTTGACGCGGTAGCCGACCGGGTTCTGCATGAAGGAGTTCGCGGCGAGGATGAAGTACGCGGACAGGTTGGTGCCGATCGCGGCGGCCCAGATTGCGGCCAGGTGTAGCCGCTTGGGCAGCCGGTCCCAGCCGAAGATCCACAACCCGATGAAGGTGGACTCGAGGAAGAACGCGACCAGCGCCTCGATCGCCAGGGGCGCCCCGAAGATGTCGCCCACGAAGCGGGAGTAGTCGCTCCAGTTCATGCCGAACTGGAACTCCTGCACGATGCCGGTGACCACGCCCATGGCGAAGTTGATGAGGAAGAGCTTGCCGTAGAACTTGGTGAGCTTGAGGTAGCGCTCGTTGCCGGTGCGGTGCCACATCGTCTGCAGGATGGCGACCAGCACGGACAGGCCGATGGTCAACGGCACGAAGAGGAAGTGGTAGACGGTGGTGACACCGAACTGCCAGCGGGCGACGTCCAACGCGTCCACCTGGAACCCCCAGCTGTTCATACTACGGGACGTAGTAAATACTACTGCCCGTCGTAGAGAAATGGGCAGGGGCGGGGGGCCCGAACCGACCCGGGACCAATGACCCTGATCACCCGGGCCGTCCGAACTCCCCGGGCGGACCCGTGCGACCATTCACCGCTGATGGACACCGCCCGCGCCACCTGGCAGCCGCCCGCGATCTGGCGTACCGCCCAACTGCTCGCGCGCGGCGTCGTCGGCGCCGTCGCCCGGCTCGAGGTCACCGGTCAGGTGCCCGAGGAGCTGCGCCGCGGGCCGCTGGTCCTCGCCGCCAACCACATCAGCCCGTTCGACCCGGTCGTGCTCACCGCCGGGTGCCGGGCCCGGGGCGTCGCCCCCCGGATCATGGCCACCGGCGGGCTGTTCCGCGCCCCGCTGATCGGGGCCGCGATGCGCCGGGCCGGGCACATCCGCGTCGACCGGGGCACCGCCGCGGTCGGCCGGGCCCTCGACGACGCCGCCGCGGCCGTCGCCGCCGGCTCGGTGGTCCTGGTCTATCCGGAGGGCCGCATCGGCCTGGACCCCGGCATGTGGCCCGAGCGCGGCAAGACCGGCGCGGCCCGGCTCGCCCTCGCCTGCGACGCGCCGGTGATCCCGGTGGCGCAGTGGGGCTCCCACGAGGTGGTGCCGTACCGGTCGCCGAAGGGGCTGTTGCGCGGACTCGCCCGCTCGGTGGCGCGCCGGCCGGTGATCCGGGTGCACTTCGGCGACCCCGTCGACCTCGGCGGCCTCACCCGGGACACGCCGGGCTCGGCCCGCCGGGCCACCGACCGCATCATCGACGCGATCACCGACGCGCTGGTGCCGCTGCGTCCCGACGAGCCCGACCGGCCTCGACACGTCGACCCGGGCCGCCCGACCGACACCAGCCGCTCCCACCGCCGCCGCCCGACCTGACGGGATCGACGGTCAGCCGGCCAACCGGGCGTCGAGCGCGGCCAGGTCGGGCACGAACCAGACGTGGTCGTGCCGGTTGGACTCGGTGACCAGCGCGCGCAGCGCGCCACTGGCCGCGAGGTGAGTGGAGATGTCGCCGACGACCACCAGCCGCAGCCGGTAGTTGACGAACTTCTGCATGACCTCCCCGGCGAACCGGGTGCCCAGCGAGAAGAAGCTCGGGTCGAGCCGCTCGGCGGGCATCGCCACCACCTGCGCCCCGCCCCAGGCCGCGCCGCCGATCAGGTCCAGGGCCTGCTCGGTGGTGGCCACCGGCGGGCCGGCGGGGTCGCAGACGAGCACGGGCACTCCGGCGCGCTCCTCCAGCACGTCAGCCATGCTCACCCTCCCCGGAGAACAGGTCGTTGTCGCCGTGCAGCACGGCGTCGAGCAGTCGCAGCAGGTCGGCGGTGCCGGCGGCGTCGCCCAGGATCACGATCTTCACTCGGTGGCGTTCCTCGTCGTGGACGGTCTGCACGCGCAGGGGGCGTGCCTGGTCGTGATGGGTGTTGACCCCGGCGAGGACGACGGTGGCGAGCCGGTCGGCGGCGGCCCGGTCGACGCCGTCGAGCTGCACGATGCTCGACACCTCCAGCGTCGCGGGCGCGGCGGACGGGGCCGGTGCGGACCGGCCGGTCAGGGCGTCGAGGTCGGCGCGCGCGATCCGGTACTGCTTGCCGATCCGCACCGCCCGCAGCCGGCCGGTGCGGATGTAGCCGCGCACGGTGCGTACGTGCAGGCCCAAAAGCTCGGCGACCCGCTCCGCCGAGTACATGTCATTACTCATCGCACCCGATAATAGGCGGGTTAGGGAGCGATAGGGAAGTTCTTAACGGGTATGCCGGCTGGTCACCTGGGCGCCACCCGGGCGCGGCATACTGCCCGCGTGCAACCCCGCCACCCCTACCTCGACGCGCCCGCGCCGCTGGCCTTCGCCCACCGTGGCGGCGCCGCCGACGGCGACGAGAACACCGCCGAGGCGTTCGCCCGCGCGGTCGCGCTCGGCTACCGCTACGTCGAGACCGACGTGCACGCCACCGCCGACGGGGTGAGCGTCGTCTTCCACGACGCCACGCTGCGCCGGGTCACCGGCGAGCCGGGCCGCATCGCCGACCTGCGCTGGGCCGACCTCGCCTCGGTACGCGTCGGCGGCGCCGCCGTCGTGCCCCGCCTCGACGAGGTGCTCACCGCGTGGCCCGAGGTGCGGTTCAACATCGACGTGAAGTCCGACTCCGGCGTGGAGCCGGCGGTCGCCACGGTCGCCCGGACGGGCGCCGAACACCGGGTGCTGCTCGCCTCCTTCAGCGACGCCCGGCTGGTCCGGATGCGCGCGCTCACCGAAGGCCGGGTGGCCACCTCGCTGGGCATGCGCGGCGTGGCCCGGCTGCGGATGGCGTCCCTGACCGGGCGACCGGTGCGGCTGCCGCCGTCCGTGGTGGCCGCGCAGGTCCCGGTGCGCTACGGGCGGGTGCCCGTAGCGGACCGCCGGTTCCTGCGCTACGCCCACGCGCTCGGCCTCCAGGTGCACGTCTGGACGATCGACGAACCCGCCGACATGCACGACTTACTTGATCGTGGTGTGGATGGCATCATGACCGATCACGTCGGCGTGCTGCGCGACGTCTACCGCAGCCGCGGCCACTGGGCCGCCTGATCCCCCACGAGGACCCGATGGCCGAGACCGTGACCCCCGCGGTGCAGGGCAACAACCCGCCTCCCCCGGCGAGCACCCGCCGCGAACGCACCGGCTGGTACGTCTACGACTGGGCCAACTCGGCCTTCCAGACCACCGTCATCACGGTGTTCCTGGGGCCGTTCCTCACCACCGTCGCCGAGCTCGCCGCCGGGTGTGAGCTGGGCGCCGACAGCTGCGACGGGTACGTGCACCCGCTGGGCATCCGCGTCGCCGCCGGCTCGTACTACCCGTACCTGATCTCGCTGTCGGTGTTCCTCACCGTGTTCGTGCTGCCCGTCGTCGGCGCCGTCGCGGACCGGTCGGCGCACAAGAAGCGACTGCTCGCCGGGGCCGCGTTCACCGGCTCCGGCGCGACCATCGCGATGGCCTTCGTCACCGGCGACCGCTACCTGCTCGGCGGGGCGCTGTTCCTGATCGCCAACATCAGCTTCGGCGCCGCCATCGTGGTCTACAACTCGTTCCTGCCGCAGCTCGGCGGGCCGGACGAACGCGACGGCATCTCCAGCCGTGGCTGGGCGCTGGGCTACCTCGGCGGTGGTCTGCTGCTGGCCATCAACCTGGTCGCCGTCACCATGTTCAGCGAGGAGGGCAACCCGCAGCGCACCCTGGACCTGGCCCGCTGGTCGATCGTCTCCGCCGGCGTCTGGTGGGCGTTGTTCACCCTGGTGCCGCTGCGCTGGCTGCGCGAGCACCCCACCGCGGCGGCCCTCGCCGGCGGCGGCAACGTGCTCACCGACGGGTTCAAGCAGCTCGGCCGCACCCTGCGCGAGATCAAGGCGTACCCGCTGACGCTGTTCTTCCTGCTCGCCTTCCTCGTCTACAACGACGGCATCCAGACGGTGATCACCCTGGCCAGCCAGTACGGCACCGAGGAGCTGAAGCTGGAGCAGAGCACCCTGATCGTCACCATCCTGCTCGTGCAGTTCCTCGCCTTCGGCGGCGCGTTGTCCCTCGGCGCGCTCGCCCGGCGCATCGGCGCCTGGAAGACGGTGCTGCTGAGCCTGGTGCTGTGGACCGCTGTGATCATCGCCGCGTTCCGGCTGCCCGCCGAGGCGCCGGTGCCGTTCATGATCCTCGGCGGTGCGATCGGTCTGGTCCTGGGCGGCAGCCAGGCACTGAGCCGGTCGCTGTTCAGCCAGCTCATCCCCACCGGCAAGGAGGGCGAGTACTACGGCTTCTACGAGATCAGCGACAAGGGCACCAGCTGGCTCGGGCCCCTCGCGTTCGGCCTGGTCTTCCAGCTGACCGCCTCCTACCGGGTCGGCCTGGTCTCGCTGCTGATCTTCTTCGTGGTCGGCTTCCTGCTGCTGCTGGCCGTGCCGATCCGCCGGGCGATCGTCGCGGCCGGTAACACACCTCCGCGCGTGCTCTGACACCACCCCCGCGTCCGGCCGGTGGTGCTCCGCCGGCCGGATCCGGCCTGGTCGATGGGTTAGGCTGCCCGACCGTGACCGACGACGCCGCTGCCGCACCCGCCTGCCTCGCCCGGCCCCTCGCCGGCCCGGACGACTCCTCGGCCGGGTGTGCCGCCGCGCGCGGACTCGACGGGCGGCCGCTGCACGCCGCCGCGCTGAAGTTCTTCTGGGGACCGATGGACTGCGGTAAGTCCACGATGGCGCTGCAGATGAACTACAACCACGCCCGACAGGGCCGTCGAGGGCTCGTCACCACCCGCATCGACCGGTCGCTCGGACCGCAGGTCACCACCCGCATCGGCCTGGCCCACGAGGCCATCGAGGTCACCGACGACCTGGACCTTCGGGCGCTGGTCCGTGGGCGGTGGGCCGAGGGCGTACGCGTCGACTACCTGATCTGCGACGAGGCCAGCTTCTACAGCGTCGAGCACGTCGAGCAGATGGCCGAGCTGGTCGACAGCTACGACGTCGACGTGTACGCGTTCGGGCTGGCCACCGACTTCCGCTCCTGCCTCTTCCCCGCCGCGCAGCGCCTGTTCGAACTTGCCGACGAGGTGGCCCGCATCCAGGTCGAGGTGCTCTGCTGGTGCGGCCGGGAGGGCCTGCTCAACGCCCGCGTGGTCGACGGGCGGGTGGTCCGGGAGGGCGCCCAGGTCGTCATCGGCGACACCGTCGACACCGCCGACGTGCGCTACCAGGTGCTGTGCCGGCGGCACTACCGCAGCGGCGACCTCGGCCCCCGCGACTGAGCTCCGCGCCGCCCCGACACCGGCCCGTCGCCCGGCTCGGAGCGGTCATCGCGCGCCCCGCCGGACCCGGAGCCGGTCGGTCATGATCACCGCCACGGTCACCACGGTCGCCAGCACCGCGCAGCCCACGACGGTCACCCCCAGCCGCTCGCAGGCCGGTATCAACGCCAGCAGCACCACCACCGCCGCGATCCGGCTGGCCGGCAGACCGCGCCACAGCACCGCCTTGTAGGCGGCGTGTCCGGCGAGGAAGAGCGCCGGACCGCCCAGGGTGAACAGGGCGCTGACCATGGTGGCGGGCGCGCCGGGCTCGCGTAGCAGCCGCTCGTCGCCCGCCGAGGTGACGACGATACCGGCCACCATCACCGGGTGCAGGTAGTTGAACGCCAGCCGGCTCAACGCGCCGGTGCGCTCCCCGGCCCGGGCGATGACCTCCGTGGCGGCCGGCGCCGAGCGGGCGAAGTAGACCCACCACAGCGCCACCGAACCGGCGAACGCCACCAGGAACGCCCCGGACGTCACCAGGTCCACGTGCCGGGTGAGGGTGCTGCCGGTGACCAGGATCGACTCACCCAACGCGATGAGGACGAACGCCGCGCAGCGCTCGGCCAGGTGCCCACCCTCCACCAGCCACCGCTCGGGGCGGGAGCGCCCCCGCCCGGGAATCGGGTAGCCGATCGACAGGCCGACCACCTCGAGCACGATCACGGCCGCCCACAGCGCCTCCCGGGCGGCCCCACCGACCAGACCGCCGAGGACCACGAGCACGGACGTCCCGGCGATCCACGGCAGGGACTGCTGAAATCCGGCGACCAACCAGGGGCTGCCCCGCGTCGCCCACAGTCCGAACATCGTCCGACCCACCTGCACGGTCACGTACACGGCCGCGAAGAGCAAGCCCGTCCCGGCGAACGCCTGCGGGATCGCCGCCGACAACAGCAGGCTGCCCAGCGTCACCCCGATCAGCATCGCCCGCACCGGCCCCTGATCCGGATGCAGCCAGTTGGTCACCCAGGTCGTGTAGACCCAGACGAACCAGACCAACGCCAGCAACAGCGCCGTCCGTCCGGCGCCCCGCCAGTCCGGGTGCTCGATCAGATAGTGCGACAGCTGGGTGACGGTGAAGATGAAGACCAGGTCGAAGAAGAGCTCGGTCGAGGTGGTCGGTTCGACGCCCTGACGCTCGCGCAGCAACCGGGGGTGAGCCAGGTCGATGGCCGGCGGCTCAGAAGGGGTCACCGCAGATCCGCCAGTGGCGGCCCTCCTGCACGACCGGCAGCTTCCGTTCCTCGGTGGCGCCGCTGTCGCGGGTGATCTGCACGGTCACCGTGCCGCGCGGGCGACCACCGCGGGTGCTCACCGACACGTCGGTGATCTCGTAGTCGCGGACCATCGGCGGGGTCTTCACCCAGCTGGTGAATCCGATCTCGCTCCACTTGCCGCGGGCCTCCTCGCAGAGCCGGTCGTACGCGCCGTCGGTGTCGCCCACGGTCACCGAACGCAGGAACTCGTCGGTGGTCTCCCGCACCGGCCCGGCCGCCTGGGTGACGACCTGAAGGTTCCACACCCCCAGGCCGGCCACCCCGACGCAGCACAGGGCGACCGCGACACCGGCGAACACCATCCCGGTGCGCATCGGTCGGCGGGGCCGCACCGGCCCGCTCCACGACTGCACAGCCCCCACGATCCGACGGTAGGCAAACCCGCGGGTCCGCGGGCGGCAAACGGCTCTGTCGCCGGTGCCGGCGCATCGTCTACCGTCGGGCGCACCACCCCCGAGCGCGTGCCAGGAGCCACCCATGACCCGCTTCGTGCAGCCGGTACCCGCCCTCGACGACCCGTACGCCACGGACGCGCTGTTGCGCTCCTGGCTGGAGCGGCAGCTCGGCGCGGCCGGGCACGCCGCCGCCAAGGGCCGGCTGGCCGACCTCGCCGCCGACGTGGTGGGGTCGCTGCGCGCCGCGCACGCCGACGCCGAGGCGCACCCGCCGACGCTGGTGCGCTACGACCCGTGGGGTGCCCGGGTCGACCGGATCGACACGTCCGCCGGCTGGCAGGCGCAGCGCGCCGCCGCCGCCCGGCACGCCGTGGTCGCCCTGCCCTACCTGGACTCGGCGCGCGGCACGTGGGGGGCCGCCGCGCGGGTCGTCCAACACGCCCTGCTGCACCTGTACGGCCCCGAGTCGGCCACCTTCTCCTGCCCGGTGGCGATGGCCGACGGCGCGGCGGCGCTGCTCAGCCTCCCCGACGTCGATCGGGACGTCCGCGACGCCTGGCTGCCACGGCTGATCTCCACCGACCCGGCCACGGCGATCACCAGTGGGCAGTGGATGACCGAGTCGCAGGGCGGCTCCGACCTGGCCCGCTCCAGCACCATCGGCCGGCCCGCCGCCGACGGCTCGTGGCGGATCACCGGCGAGAAGTGGTTCTGTTCGGCCGCCGACGCGGCGATGGCCGTGGCGCTGGCCCGACCCGAGGGCGCCGGCCGGGGCAGCCGGGTGCTCGCCCCGTTCCTGGTTCCCCGCTACGCCGCCGACTCGCCTCTGGCGGGGACCGCCGCCCCCGACGCGCCCGCGCCGGGCGTCACCGTGCACCGCCTCAAGGACAAGCTCGGCACCCGGGCCCTGCCCACCGCCGAGATCGGGCTGCGCGACGCGTACGCCCTGCCGTTGGGTGACCCCGCCCGACCCGGCCTCGTCCGGGCGATGACCCTGGTGGTGGTGACCCGGGTGCACAACGCCGCCGCGGCCGCCGGCGGGATGCGGCGCGGCCTGGCCCACGCGCTGGCGTACGCCGCTGCCCGGCACGTCGCCGGTGGGGCGCTCACGGCGTCCCCGCTGCACCGGGCCACCCTCGGCACCCTCGCCGTCGACGCGGCGGGCGCGTTCGTGCTCGCCGGGCACGCCTTCGCGCTGCTCGGCCGGGTCGAGGTCGGCGCCGATCCGGCCGCCGCGGCGGAGCTGCGCATCGTGGCGCCGCTGGCGAAGCTCGCCACCGGCCGCCTGGCGGTCAGCTCCGCCAGCGAGTACGTGGAGGCCTTCGGCGGCGCCGGCTACGTGGAGGACACCGGCGTGCCCCGGCTGCTGCGCGACGCGCAAGTCCTGCCGATCTGGGAGGGCACCACCAACGTGCTCGCCATGGACGTGCTGCGGGCGGTCAGTCGCGAGGACGCCGGCGCGCCGCTGCTGCGGCGCCTGGCCGCCGCCGTCGACCTGGCCCGGCCGCTGTCGCCGACGCTGGCCGACACGCTCGCCGCGGCCACCGCCGAGCTGCGTGCCGCCCTCGCCGGGGTGACCGCCGACCCGCAGTCCGTCGCGGTGGTCGCCGGCGCCCGCGGGTTGGCTCTGCGCCTGGCCCACGCGCTCACCGCCGCCCTGCTCGTGGAGCACGCCGCGTGGGGCGACGAGCAGGCCGAGGTGGCGGCCCGGCTGTGGGCACGCCGCTGGCTGCGGCACGAGGACGTCGCCGCGGACGCCCACCACCACCTGGACCTGCTCGCCTGACCGTCCCGGCCCGCCCGACGGTACCTGACAGGAGATGGCAGGTACGGGCGCGAGACTGCCGGCATGACAGTGAAAGCCGACCTTGCCATGGTCAACCTGGACAGCTCCGATCCCGCCGCCCACGCCGCCTTCTACCACCGGCTGCTCGGCTGGGAGGTCACGCACAGCCAGCCCGAGTACGCGATGATCAGCGGTGGTGGGGTGTCGATCGGCTTCGGCCTGGTCGACGGCTATCAGCCGCCGTCCTGGCCCGACCCGGTCGGCGGAAAGCGCTACCACCTCGACCTCTACGTCGACGACCTGGCGCAGGCCGAGAAGGAGTTCGTCGCCGCCGGAGCGTCGAAGCCGGAGTTCCAGCCCGGCGGTGAGCGCTGGATGGTGCTCATCGACCCGGTCGGGCAGCCGTTCTGCATCTGCCGCCGCGGCTGACCGGCGGTCGGCGTGGGCGCCCGGTGAACCCGCCGGACTCGCCGGATGACCTGCCGGACAAGCGGAGGTGAATTGTGGTGCGCGGGCGGCGCTGAGTCGCCGTTCGCGCACCCCACCCGGGCTACGCTGGGCGCCGCCCGGTGATCGCCACCGCGGCGGATGACAGGCCCACCTCTCCCGAAAACCTGGTGTCGTGGTTCACAACGCGTCGTCTCCTCCGTCCGCACCCGGCCGGGGGTCTGAATGCCACCACGGCTGAGCGTCGTCGTCCCCTTCTACAACGTCGCGCCCTACATCGGCGACTGCCTGCGCTCCATCACCCGGCAGACCTTCACCGATCTCGAAGTGGTGTTGGTGGACGACGGCTCGTCCGACGGCAGCGCCGAGGTGGCCGCGCAGTTCTGCGCCGACGACCCGCGGTTCCGCCTCGTCCGGCAGGAGAACCAGGGCCTCGGCCCCGCCCGCAACACCGGGACCGCGCACAGCACCGGCGAGTACCTCACCTTCGTCGACAGCGACGACCTGGTGCCGGCGCACGCGTACGAGCTGCTGGTCGGCTCACTCGACCGCACCGGCTCGTCGCTGGCCGCCGGCAACGCCCGCCGGTTCAACAACACCCTCGGGGTCCGCGCCGCGTACCTGCACCGGAGCATCTTCGCCGCCGACCGCGAGGTCACCCACATCCTCGAGTACCCGGCGCTGGCCCTGGACCGGATGGTGTGGAACAAGGTCTACCGCCGGTCGTTCTGGGACGAGAACGGCTACGAGTTCCCGCCGATCCGGTACGAGGACTACCCGGTCACGCTCCGGGCCCACCTCGACGCGGTCACCGTCGACTGTCTCAGCGCCCCCGTCTACTACTGGCGGGAGCGGGAGTCCGGCGAGTCGATCACCCAGCAGAAGTACGCCTTCGCGAACCTCGCCGACCGGATCACCTCGGCGCTGACGGTCCTCGACCTCGTCGACGAACGCGCCCCGGATTTGCGTACGCCGGTGCACGGGCACCTGACCGAGATCGACCTGCCCACCATCGTGCAGGGATTCGGCTCGGTCGAGGAGCACGAGCGGCCGGCGCTCGTGGAGCTGGGGCAACGGTTCATCCGGCGGCTCGACCCGGCCGCGCGGGCGGCGGCCCGGCCCCTGGACCGGCTTCAGTTCCGCGCGTTGGAAGCCGGCGACGCCGACCTGCTACGCCGACTGGCCGAGCACCGGACCGATGTCGGCGTCGACGACTCCCGCGCCCGCCGCCACGCCGTCCTGCCCTGGCGCTACCAGAGCACGTACCCCACGCCGACCGGCGCCGCCCGCTCGGTGCCGCGCCGGCTCTACCGACTGCCCCGCCGCGACATGCGCCTGCACACCACGCTGACCCGGGTCGAATGGGACGACACCGACCTGGTTCTGCGGGGCACCGCCGACATCCGGCACGCGCCCCGACCGGCCGACGAGACGTGGCGGCTGCGGATGTCGCTGGTCCGTGGGCTGCGGGCGGTGTCCCTGCCGGTGCGCCGCTTCCCGACCCGCGACACCCACGGCGACACCGCGCTCGTCGGCTTCGAGACGCGCGTACCCCGGCGGCTGCTCGCCGCCGCGGTCCCGGACGGCGCCGTGCCGCACATCGCCGTCGACATGCGGGTGGGCCCGCTGCACCGGCGCGGTCGGCTCAGCGGCATCGGGTACGGCTCGGCCCAGTACCCGCACGGGGCGTGGGTGACCGACGACCTGTGGATCCAGCCCAGCAGCGGCGGCGAGCGGTTCACGCTGCGGCCGCTGCGCCGGCCGGCGGAGCTGACCGAGGCCACCGTGGACGGTGACGCGCTGGTCCTCGCCGGGCGGCTGGCCGCGCCCGCCGCCGACGCGACGCTGACCGTGGCCCGCTCGTCCGGCACGCTGCGCGTCCCCCTGCTGGTGGGGCCCGGCGGCGACGGCCGCGGGTTCACGGCGCGGGTTCCGGTCGCCGACCTGATCGACGCCGCCACCCCGGACGACCCGTTCAGCCAGCGGACCGCGCGGGTGCCCCGCCTCGACCGCGACGACGCGCTGCTGCTCGCCACCGGGCTGCGGGAGTCGGTGTCCGTCACGCACGCCGGGCGGCTGCTGACCGTCACCCGCTCCCCCGGCGGGTACGTCAACCTGTTCGAGGGGCCGGTGCGGCTGCACGCGGACGCGGCCGAGGTGTCCGACGGCGACGCCGGGCAGCGGCTGGTCGTCGCCGGTCCGTGGTGGGAGCCGCGTGATCCGGGCCGGGTCGTGTGGCGGCGTTTCGTGGACGGCTCCGACGCGTACGTCGACGTGCCGTGCCACGCCACGTACGACGAGAAGTCCTGGTCAGCGCAGGTGCCGGCTGCCAACCTGCTCCCCGCGTCCGGTGTCGGGGCGATCGACTGGACATTGTTCGTCGTGCCACCCGACGGCACGTCCCCGTACGCGGTGCAGGCCGACCCCTACCTGATGGCTGTGCTGCCGATCGACCTCACCATCGGCGCGGCGCGGGTACGGCTGCTGCCGCGGGCCGGCCGGCTGCACGTGGAGGCGGACTGATGCACCACCACAACCACTACTACGGCCAGGCACACATCCTCGCCCGCCACTGCGGGTTCGACGACGAGTTCCCGCCGCGCATCCGCGGCTACCTACAGCACGGCTGGAACGTCGGCTGCGGCTGGAACCCGGCGCACGAGTTCTTCGACGGCGCGTGGCGGTACGTGTGGAGCGACGCGCCGCGTCGGCGCGGCCACGCCCTGGGCCGGCGCAACTACCACGTGGTGGGCGCCCCCTGGCTCTACCTGCAGGACCTGGAGCCCGACCTCGGCCGGGTGCCCGAGGAGGAGCGCCGCGGGACGCTGTGGTTCCTCTTCCACGGTTGGGAGGGCGGCAAGATCCACGGCGACCACGCCCGCCTGATCGACGAGATCCGCGAGACCGAGACCGAGCCGGTTACCGTGAGCCTGTACTTCACCGAGTACGAGCGGCCGGAAGTCCGCGCGGTCTACGAACGCGCCGGCTTCGAGGTGATCTGCTTCGGCCGGCGCGGCTGGAACTACGAGGGCACCGACCGGCGCTTCCTCTACAAGCAGTTGGCGGCGTTCCGCCGGCACAAGCGGGTGGCCGCCAACCGCCTCAGCACGGCGGTCTTCTACGGCGTCTCGGCCGGCTGCCAGCCCGCCGTCTACGGCGATCCGATGGCGATGGAGGGCGAGAACCCGCTGTTCGGGGGCACCGCCCGCGTCGCCCGCCTCTGGCCCGAGATGCACGGCAAGGACATCGACCTCGCCACCGCCCGGGAGATCACCGACCAGGAACTCGGCCGGGCGTGGACGCTCTCGCCCGCCGAGATGCGCACGCTGTTCGATTGGAATCGCCGTGACTGACACCAGCTCGACCGAGATCGCGGTGGTCCGCGGCGAGATGCAGCCGTGGAGCGACGCGAACGGCCCGCGCCGCCCGGCCGGCGGTCCCGTGCTGGCGGCCCTCCTCGACGACCTGCTGCCGCCGGCGTCGCACGCGCTGGTGCTCGGCCCGCACGACGGGGACCTCGTGGCCGCCGTGGCCGCCCGCAGCGCCCGGGTCACCGTTCTGCTCCGGTCCGTCAGCGACGCGACCGAGCTGCGGGCCACGGTGGACGCGCCGAACGTGCGGGTCGTCGCCGGGGCGCTCGACGGCCTCGTGGAGCGGGGGGACGGCGGCTTCGACGTCGTCCTCGCCGCCGACGGTCTGGACCGGGTGCTCGGCTACGACTCGCCGGAGTGGGACTGGCCGCGTCGGGCGGCGGCGACGGCCGGGCTGGCGGCACCGGGCGCCCTGGTGATCGTCGGCCTGAGCAACGAGTTCGCCCTCACCGACCTGCTCGACGGGCGGCCGGCGCACGAGCGGCACGGCGACGACGAGTGGCGGCCGCTGCACGACGACCCGACCCGTCCGAGCTCGCCGCAGCAGCTCCGCGACGCGCTGGCCGCGTCGGGTCTCGACGTGACCGCCCTGTACGCCGCGTTCGACACGGCCGGGTCGACGCACACCCTCCTCGACGCGGACGCCGCGGCGCGCGGTCGACCCGGCCATCCGGCGGCGCGGCTGGCCGTCCGTGGGCTGGAGGCCGCCGCGTCGGCACAGCCGCTGCTCGCGCCCGTGACCGACGGCGCCGATGCCGCCGCCCGGGCCGGCCTGCTCGGTGCGGTCGCGCCCGGCTGGCTCGCCGTCAGCGGCGTACGCGCCGTGCACACCGCGTACGCCGCCGCCGGCTCCGGCCGGGTGCTGGCGGCCGACCTGTCCGGGGACCGCTGGCGGGTCACAGTGGTCGGTGCCGACGCTGCGGCCGGCGCGGACCTGCGGCCGGTGAACGAGCCGGCGGAGCTGCCCGACAGTGAGTCGGTCGAGCGGCTGCTGCGGCGGCTCGCGGCGGCCGAGGACGTGCCGGGCTTCCGGGCGGTGGCCGCGCGGCTGGGCGAGTGGGCCCGCGCCGGCGGAGACGACCTGCTCGTCGTCCTCGACGACACCGGGGTGGACGGCGACGGGTTCGCCCGAGGGCTGCTCGCCTGGCGCGGTGCCGCGCCGGCGTCGCCCGCGGAGCGGTTGGCCGCCGCCTGGCACCGCTTCCACGACCGGCTGGTCGGCGGCCACCACCGCCACCCGTGGCCGCCGTGGCAGACCCGCGACGACCTGGTCACCGTGTGGCTGGCCATGTGCGGGGAGGAGGCCGACGCCGGCCTGCTGGACCGGGGACGCCGTCTCGCCGACGCGCTCGCCGCCGCGGTGGACGCACCGGCGGACGGCGGGACCGACGTGCGTACGGCGCTCGCCGAGGCCGAGGACGCCCGCGTCCGGGCGGTCGAGCTGGCCGGTCACGTCGCCGGGCTCGAACGCACCCTCCGCTTCCGTGACCAGCAGCTGAAGGTACGGGAGAACCGGTTGCGGGCGCTGCGCGCCGAACTGCGCGCCTTCAAGGGCTCGAAGGCCGGGCAGTTCGCCGAGGTGATCCGCAAGGCCGCGGTGATCCGCGACCCGAAGCGGGTGGCCCGGGCGGTCAAGCGACGCCTACGCTGAGCGGCCGCGGGCCGGGCGTACTCAGCCGCGCCGGCGTGCCCGGGCCGCCCAGATCACGTACGCCGGGTCCCGGTCGAGGTTGTGCCGGTCCCGGTCGTAGCGGCGGGTCGTGCGCGGGTCCGCGTGCCCCATCGCGTCCTGGACGTCCTCCAGGGGCACGCCCTCCGCGCGGGCCGTGGTGGCGAACGCGTGCCGCAGCGAGTGCGGGGACAGCCGCGCCCAGGCCGGGATGCCGGCGTCGCGGGCCAGCCGGCGGACCAGGCGGAACACCGAGTGCCGGTCCAGGCGGGCGCCGCTGGCGGTGACCAGCAGCGGCCCGGTCAACTCGGTCACCGGCACGCCCTGCGCGGCGGCCCGCTGCGCGAGGTAGGTGTCCACCACGTGCGCGGTGCCGGGGGTCAACGCCCGCCGGCGGGGCCGGCCGCCCTTGCCGACGAAGCGGACGCTGCGGTGCCCCCGCTCGTTACCGAGGTCGTCGACATCGAGCGAGACCAGCTCCCCCACCCGTAGCCCCAGGTCGGCCAGCAATCCGATCGCGGCACGGTTGCGGGCCGCGGTCGGCCCGGTCTCGGCCTCGGCGGCGGCCAGCAGCGCGTCCACCTCGTCGGGAGTGAGCCCGATCGTCGCCGAGTGATCACGGTCGATGCGGGGGCGGTCGGCGCCGGCGACCGGATTGGCGCCCACCGCGTCGAGCTTGACCAGGAAGTCGTACCAGCTCGACAGGGCGGAGAGGCGCCGGGCGACGGTGGCCGGGGTGAGGGGACGGCCGGTGCGCGGGCCGACGGTGGATTCGAGCGCCCGGGCATAGTCGTTGACGTGCAGGAACGTGGCCCGCAGCGGGTCCAGGTCCCGGGCCGCGCACCAGGTGAGCCACGCGGCGACGTCCCGCCGGTACGCGTCGCGGGTGTGCGCCGAGAGTCGCCGGTTGCGCAGCCAGGCCTCGGTGACGTCCATGGGGGCGGTGGGCAGGGCGGGGTGCGGCGACGGGCGGGTCAGCGCCGGGACGTCCGTGGAGACCATGTGAAAAAGGTTCTCAGCTCTGGATGGCCATCGCGGTGAGGCGCGCCCGAGGGTGATCACGTCGGACCCGACGGATAGCGTCGGATGATGCGCGCGAGTCGGCTGGTCTCCCTGCTGCTGCTTCTGCAGAGCCGAGGCCGGATGACCGCGCCGGAGCTGGCCGCGGCGCTGGAGGTGTCCATCCGGACGGTCTACCGGGACGTGGAGGCGCTGAGCGCGTCCGGTGTGCCGGTCTACGCCGAGCGCGGGCCGACCGGCGGCTACCGGCTGCTCGACGGCTACCGCACCCGGCTGACCGGGATGACCGCCGAGGAGGCCGAGGCGCTCTTCCTCGCCGGCGTGCCCGGCCCCGCCGGTGAGCTGGGGCTCGGGTCGGTGCTGGCCGCCGCCGAGCTGAAGCTGCGGGCCGCGCTGCCCGCCGAGCTGGCCGACCGGGGCGGCCGGATCCGGCAGCGCTTCCACCTGGACGCGCCGACCTGGTTCCGCGAGCCGGAGCCCACCCCGCACCTGGCCGCCCTGGCCGACGCGGTCTGGTCGGGCCGCCAGGTGCGGATGCGCTACCGACGCTGGCGTACGCCGCGCGAGGTGGAACGCACCGTGGCGCCGCTGGGCCTGGTGCTCAAGGCCGGCCGCTGGTATCTGGTCGCCACGGTCGACGGGCAGGCCCGCACCTATCGGGTCGGCGCGATCCTGGAGTTGACCGTGCTCGACGCACCCGTCGACCGGCCGGACGGGTTCGACCTGGCCCACTGCTGGCGGGAGCACGCCGACCGCTACGAGCAGGGCGTCTATCGCGCCGAGGCGCGGGTGCGGATGACGGTGTCGGCGCTGGAGTCGATGACGCACGTCTTCCCGCCCGCGATGACCCGCGCCGCCCGCGCGGCCGCCGGCGAGCCGGACGCGGACGGCTGGCTGCTGACCACGGTGCCGATCGAGTCGGTCAAGCACGGCCACATCGAACTGCTGAAGCTGGGTGCCGAGGTGGAGGTGCTGGCCCCCGCCGAGCTGCGGGAGCGGTTCACGGGCACCGCGCACCGGCTGGCCGCGCTCTACCCCGCCCCTGGTGGGTGACAGGGGCCAGGGTCAGCGTGCGCCGACCGGCCGGTCGGCGGCGAGCCACCGCAGCGCCCCGCGCAGCACGTCCTCGTCCGGCGGCAGCAGGGGCAGCCGTACGGTGGCGGTCGGGATCCGGCCCTGGGCGTGCAGCACGGCCTTGACCACGGTGGGGTTGGGCGCGGCGAAGAGGGCGGTCGACAGCCCGGCGAGCCGGTGGCCGACAGCCCGGCCCCGGGTGGTGTCGCCGACCCGCCAGGCCTCGACGAGGTCGACGAAGTCGGCGGTGGCGAGGTGCGCGGAGGCGAGGATGCCGCCGTGCGCGCCGAGCGCCAGCAGCGGCGAGATCACCGCGTCGTCGCCGCCCAGCACCGCGAACCCGGCCGGCGGGTCGGCCAGCAGCGCGACGGTGTCGGGGTCGACCGCGCCGACGGTGAGCTTCACGCCGATCACGCCGGGCAGTTCGGCGATCCGCCGCAGGGCGTCGACGCCGAGCGGCTGCCCGGTGCGGTACGGCACGTGGTAGACGACCAGCGGTACCGGGCTGGCCGCGGCGAGCGCGGCGAAGTGCGCCACCACCCCGGCCTCGCCGGGTCGGACGAACGGCGGCACCAGGCTGAGCGCGGCGCTCACCTCGGGACGTGCCCGCAGCGCCGCCAGCGCGGCCGGCGTGCTCGCGCCGACCAGCAGCGCCGCACCGCGCTGGCGGCAGACCCGGGTGAGCGTGTCGAGGACGTCTCGCCGCTCGGCCGGGTCCAGCGCGGTCGGCTCGGCGGTGGTGCCGAGCGCGACCAGGCCCACCGCGCCGTCGTCCAGCACCTGATGGGCGAGGTCCGTCAACGCGGCGTGAGCCACCGCGCCGGTGGCGTCGAACGGGGTGACCAGCGGTACGTACACACCGGAGAGCGTCATGACCTCAGCGTCCGCCAGCCGGACCGGTAAGGTCCAGTTCACATTTCTACGCTGGACCGTAAGCTCAACTGATGCTCGACGTACGCCGGCTGCGGCTGCTCTGCGACCTGTCGCGCCTGGGCACCATCGCCGCGGTGGCGCAGGCGCACACCTACACACCGTCGGCGGTGTCCCAACAGCTGTCCGCGCTGGAGCGGGAGGCCGGGGTGCCGTTGCTGGAACGCAGCGGCCGACGGGTGACCTTCACCCCGGCGGGCCGGGTGCTCGTCGCGCACGCCGAGACGGTCCTCGCCGCACTGGAGCAGACCACGGCCGCGCTCGCCGCCGTCGCCACCGGGTTGACCGGCCCGCTGCGCATCGGCGCCTTCCCGACCGCGGTCCGCACGCTGCTGCCGGCGACCCTGGTCGCGCTGGGCCGTCAGCACCCGGGCCTGGAGTTGACCGTCACCGAACTGGACCCGGTCGAGGTCCCGGCCGCGCTGCGTGAGCGACGGCTCGACGTGGGGCTGCTGCACGACTACGACGTGGTGCCGGTCGACCCGGACCCGGCGCTGGACACCGTGCCGCTGCTGGACGAGACCGTCTTCCTGGCCGTGCCGACCGGCTCGCCGCCGGCCGTGCCGGCCCGCGCACCGGTCAGCCGGGACGTCGGCGCGCCGATCGGTCATGGTGTCGGCACGCCGTCGGGCCGGGACGTCGATCCGCTGCGGGCGGCGCGGGACGCGGCCTGGATCATGGCAAGCCCCGGCACCCTCTGCCACACCGTCACACTGCAACTCTGCCGTAGCGCCGGTTTCACGCCTCGGGTGCGGCACCAGGCCGACGACTTCGCGACGGTGCTCGCTCTGGTCGCGGCGGACCAGGGCGTGTCGCTGGTGCCGCAGCTAGCCGCCGTGGACCCGCCGGCCGGGGTCCGGCTCGTGGCGTTGGGCAGTCGCCGACGCACCCGGGTGGCGTACCGCAGGGGTGCCGCGCCCCACCCGGCCGTGGCCGCCTTCGTCGCCGCCGTCCGTGCGGCGACCGACGATGTCCTGACGCGCTGACGCGTCGGACCGCGCGACGAGGAAGGGCGTCCTGCCGGCGACACGGTGACGGGCGGGACGACCCCGCCGGCCGCCCCGCCCGTCACCGCCTGTCAGGCGTTGATCTGCTTGCGGCCGTTGCCGTTGGCGGTGATCGTCACGCGGCGGGGCTTCGCCCGCTCGGCGACCGGGATCCGCAGCGTGAGCACGCCGTTCTCGTAGCCCGCCTCAAGCTTGTCGGTGTCGAGGGTGTCGCCGAGGAACAGCTGTCGGGTGAAGGTCCCCATCGGACGCTCCGCGGCGACCAGCTCCACCGTGTCGCCGGCGGGCCGACGCCGTTCGGCGCGGACGGTCAGCACGTTGCGCTCGACGGTGCAGTCGATGCTGTCCGGGTCGACGCCGGGCAGGTCGAACGCGGCGTAGAAGTAGTCGCCGTCGCGGTAGGCGTCCAGGTGCATCACCGCGGGACGGGCGGCGGTGCCGAAGAACTGCTCGGCGATCCGGTCGATCTCACGGAACGGGTCGGTGCGCATCAGCATGGTCGTGCCTCCTCGGTTCTCCTGGCCGAAGCTGTCAGGTTGAGTCGGGGTGACTCAACTTCCTCCTCTGTATTTAGCGCGCTCGCGCGTCCTCGTCAACTCCGGACCCCAGCAGCCGCTCGAACCAGTGCTCGGCGTACTTGTCGTGCGAGTACGCGGGGATCTCGCGGTAGCCGTGGCGGGCGTAGAGGGCGCGGGCCTCGACCAGGTCACTGCGGGTGTCCAGGCGGATCCGGTCGGCCCCGGCAGCCCGGGCGCGCTCCTCCGCCGCGGCCAGCAGGGCGGCGCCGCCACCGTGCCCGCGCAGCGCCGGGCGGACGTAGACGCGGGTCAGCTCGGCCCAGCCGGCGGGCCGGCCGCCGTACGTCGCGAGCAGCAGCATCCCGCTCGGCGCCACCAGGTCGTCGCTCGGCGACTCGGCCATCGCGGCCGCCACCTCATCCGGGTGTGTCGGGCGGCGGTGGTAGCGGACCACCATCTCCTCGAAGTAGTCGTACAGCAGTCGAGCCGCGTCGGGGTGTTCGGGTGGGACCGGAGCCGTCGTCCAGGGCGCGTGCGTGATGGTCACCCGAGGATCGTCTCCACCCGGTCAACGCATTTCCGCCCGCCGCCCTGCGTCGGCCGGACCGGCTACGGCCGACGGTAGACGCCCCGGTCCCGGGTGAGCAGCAACTCGTCCACCAGGTAGCGACGCAGCGTCACGTGGTCTGACCCGCCGCTCGCGCACCAGGGGCGCAGGGCGTCGTTCACGGCCCGCTCCGGGTACGCCGTGTCAGGCGCGAACGAGCGCCGCGCGATGTGCTCCAGGACGATCCGCCGCCGGCCCCGCTGCGCGGGCAGGCCGACGAGCACGTCGTCGCGGACGAACGTGCGCAGCACCGTCTCCGCCGGCGCCTCGGCGGGTCGCGCCGGGCGGGGTGTGCGGGCCAGGTCCCGCAGCCGGGCCTCGTCCACGGCGTACGCGCCGTCGGCATCGGTGAGCAGCCCCACGTCGGTGAGCCGGCGCAGCGCGGTGACCACCTCGCGCGGCGGCAGTCCGGCGCGCTCGGCGACCTCGGCCGGGTCGGCGGCTCCCAGCACCACGGCGGCGAAGACCCGCCGGCGTCCCTCGTCGGCCAGCGCGCCGGCCAGTGCCTGTCTCGTCATACCGGCACCCTGCCAGCGACGGTCCGCGGCACGCCACGCGATTTCGCCGCCGTCGCGAGGCGGGGCGGGTCAGTCGGCGGGCTGCTCGGCGACGAGCAGGACGCGGCGCAGCAGGTCGGACAGGAGCCGCCGCTCGGCCGGGTCGAGTGCCCCGAGCAGTCGGTGCTCCTCGGCGCCGAGAACGTCCAGCGCGCCCCGCCAGGCCGCCCAGCCCGCGTCGGTGAGCGCCACGTCCACCCGGCGACGGTCCACGGTGGACGGGATGCGCTCCACGAACTGCCGTCGGGCCAGCGCGTCGACCCGGGCGGTGACCGAGGCTGGCGCCATGTCGAGGTCGGCGGCGATCTCCGAGGGCGCGGCCCGACCCTGCCGTCCCGCCAGGGCGTGCAGCGTGTCGAACTCGTGGGCGGGCAGGTCCACGTCGGCCAGCGCGCGTTCCTTGACGGCCCGCAGGTGGCGGGTCAGCGCGCCCATCCGGGTGACCGCGCCCTCGATGTCGGCATCGAGGTCGGGCAGGACCGGCAGCCACCGTTCGACGTGCCGGTCGACGCGATCGCGGGGAGTCATCAGACCACGGTACTACAACATCGAAATATTCGTTGACGAAACATTCGACGTCAAAGTACTTTCCGGGGATGACCCACCCGCTGCGGGATCCCGCCTTCCGGCTCCTCTTCCTCGGCCGCACGGTCTCCGCCGTGGGTGACGCGGTGGTGCCCGCCGCGCTCGCCCTCGCCGTGCTGCGCGCGACCGGCTCGACCACCGCCCTGGCCGTGGTGCTCGGCGCGGCCATGGTCCCCCGGCTCCTCCTGCTGCCTTTGGGCGGTGTGGCCGCCGACCGCTTCGACGCCCGCCGGGTCGCGATCCTGGCCGACGTGACCCGCTGCCTCACGCAACTCGTGGTCGGCCTCGAACTGCTCGGCGGCGCTCCGTCGCTGGCCTCCCTCGCCGTGGCCTCCGCGGTCGGCGGCACCGCGGCGGCGTTCGCGCTGCCCACCGGCTCCCCGCTGGTCACCGGCACCGTCGCGCCCGAGCGCCGACAGCGGGCCAACGCCCTGCTCGGGACGACCGCCAACGCGAGCCGGCTGGCCGGTCCCGCCCTGGCCGGCGCGCTCATCTGGGCCGCCGGTCCGGGTTGGGCGTTCGTCCTCGACGCCGGCTCCTTCGCGGTCAGCGCCGCCCTGCTCGCCGTCATCCGGGTGCGGCCCGTGGCCCGGCCCGAGCGCCGGTCCGTCGGCGCGGACCTCCGCCACGGCTGGCGCGAGGTGACCTCCCGGGACTGGTTCTGGAGCAGCCTGCTGGCCCACGGGGTGTGGAACGGAGCCGCCGCGGTGCTCACCACCCTCGGCCCCGCCGTCGCCGTCGACCGCCTCGGCGGCGAAGGAGTCTGGCTGCTGTTCCTACAGGCCGGCGCGGTCGGCATGCTCGTCGGATCGCTGCTCGCCGGCCGCACCCGGCCCCGCCGCCCGGTGCTGCTGGCCAACCTCGGACTGGCCGGCTACGCCGCGCCGCTGGTCCTGCTCGCCGTGGCCGCACCCGCCCCGATCGTCACCGCCGCGTACGGGGTGGCGCTCGCCGCCCTCGGCTACCTCAACCCGATCTGGGAGACCGTGGTGCAGAGCCAGTTCCCGCCGCACGTGCTGGCCCGGGTCACCTCGTACGACTGGCTGGTGTCACTGGCCGCCATGCCGGTCGGCTACGCCCTCGCGCCCCTCACCGCGGAGCTCTGGGGTGCGACCGCGCCGCTGGCGGCCGCGGGCGCGCTGGTTCTGGCGGCCTGCGCCGGCACCGCGCTGGTGCCCGGCGTACGGCGGCTGACCTGGCCGGTGCCCACGGCGCCCGAGCCCACCGGCGATCCGCTCCCCGCGCGGTGACCGTGGCCGACCCGTGACCCGCCGGAGGGCCGCCGGGGCCACGCGAACGGGCACCGGCCGGTCATGATATGCACGTGGCCGAATCCGTCACCGACCTCGACCGTCCGCACCGGCCCGAGGCCACCCCGGCCGACGGTCCACCCGAGCCCGGCCCCCGCACCCGCGGGCCCTGGCTGGTCGCCGCCGCGGTGACCGCCGTGCTGCTGGCCCTGAGCACCCGCTACGGCTACCACCGCGACGAGCTCTACTTCCTGCTGTGCGGCCGGCACCTCGACTGGGGCTACGTCGACCAGGGGCCCCTGGTCCCCGCCCTGGCCCGGCTGGCCGACACCGTCGCACCGGGCAACCTGCTGGTGCTGCGCACACCGTCCGCGCTGATCGCCGGCGGCTGCGCCCTGCTCGTCGCCGCCATCGCCCGGCAGTTCGGCGCCGGGCGGGGCGCGCAGACCTTCGCGGCGCTGCTCGCCGGCTCCTCCGGTCTCGTGCTGGCCAGCGGCCACCTGCTCAGCACCACCACCGTCGACATGATGGTCTGGCTCGCCGCCGCGCTGTGCGCGGTGCGCGTGCTGCGCACCGGCGACACCCGCTGGGCGCTGCTGCTCGGGCTGGTGCTCGGCGTCGGCCTGCTCAACAAGCTGCTGCCGGCGCTGCTCGCCGCCGGCCTGCTCGCGGGGATCGTGATCGCCGGGCCGCGCCGGCTGCTGCGCGACCGGTGGGTGCTCGCCGGCGCCGGCCTCGCCCTGCTGCTCGCCGCGCCCAACCTGGTCTGGCAGGCCGCGCACGGTTTCCCGCAACTGTCCGTCGCCGCGTCGATCGCCGACGGCGACAGCTCCTACAGCGGACGCCTCGACGCGTTCATCCTGCAGTTCGTCATCGTCAGCCCGTACGCGGTGCCGATCTGGATCGCCGGGCTGGTCGCCCTGCTGCGCCGGCCCGGCTGGCGGGCATACCGCGCGTTGGCCTGGGCCTGGCTGGTCGTGGTCGGTGTCGTGCTCGCCGCCGGCGGGAAGGGCTACTACGACGCCCCGCTGCTGCTGGTGCTCACCGCCGCCGGCGCGATCGTCACGCTGGCCTGGGTGAACCGCCGCGCCACCACCGCCCGGCGGGTGCTGCTGGCGCTCGCCGTGCTGCCGTTCCTCGCCCCGAACGCGGTGCTGCTCCTGCCCACCCTGCCCGCCGACCGGCTGCCCGGCTTCGTGGTGGACGTCAACTACGACGCCGGCGAGACGATCGGGTGGCCCGCGTTCGCCGACTCGCTCGCCACGGTGCACCGCGCGCTCCCCGTCGAGCAGCGGCGGCGGGCCGTCATCCTCACCAGCAACTACGGCGAGGCCGGCGCGGTGGCGCGCTACGGACCCGAGCGGGGCCTGCCGGCCGCCTACTCGGGGCACAACAGCATGGTCGACTTCGGGCGACCGCCCGACGACGCCGACGTGGTGATCGCCGTCGGTTGGGAGCGCCCCGACCAGCTGCGCGAGTGGTTCACCGACGTCACCCTCGCCGGGCGCGTCGACCAGCGGGTCGACGTCGACAACGAGGAGAACGGCGGCCCCATCTGGCTGTGCACCGGGCTGCGCGAGCCGTGGTCCGCGATCTGGCGCACCGAGGTGCGCCACGCCGGCTGACGGGCGGGCCGGGTCGGCGCGTCGCCCGTCGGGTCAGGCCGGGGCGATGTGCGCGGCGAGGATCCGCCAACCCCGCGCGTCGTCGTACACCCAGGTGCGGGTGTAGCGCAGCCGGGCGGCGAAGGGTGACCCGTCGAACCGGCCGCTCACCCGCCCCACGAAGAACGTCACCCCGGTCGAACCCTCGACGATCAGCTCCAACCCGTCCTCGACGAGTTCCTCGATGACCGACGCCCCGCTGCGGTGCGCGGCCAGATCGTCCTGCTTGGTGTAGCGGCCGCCGTCCGGCCCGACCGCGATCAGGTTCTCGTCGAGCAGATCGTCCAGCGCGGCGACGTCCCCGGCCCGCTGCGCGGCCTGGAGCCGCCGCTCCGCGTCCAGCAGCTCCGCCTCACGTTCGCTGTCCGGCATGACGCCGTCCTCCCGGTCACCCGTCCGCTGGTGCCCTCGCCGACCGGTCACCCGCGACCCGCCCTCCGCATTCTGGCAGGGCCGCCGGCCTGGTGGCGGTGCCCCGCGCGAACGGCACCCAATCCCCCCGAAGGCCGGACCGGCCCGCCCGGTCGCACCCGATAATCCCTGGTAGGTAGCGGGCGTCACAGCCACGCGGGGCGCTGGTCGACGCGGCGCCGCGCCGGCACCCGGGCGCGACGGGCGACGGGAGGCCGGGCATGACCACCGGAGGCAGCGCCGAGCTGGTGCGCCGCCCGAACGGGTCGACCCGGGCCACGCTGCTGGAGCTGCTGTTCGACGTGATCTTCGTGGCCGCCCTGGCGCTCGTCTCGATGCTGATCGCCGACCGGCACTCCTGGACCGGCGTCGGGCAGACCCTCGTCCTGCTGGCGGCGATCTGGTGGACCTGGGCGGTCACCTCCACCACCACCGACTTCTACGACCCGGAGCAGCGCCCGATCCAGAGCATCCTCATGGTGACCATGCTCGGCGCCGTCGGCACCGCGGCGGCGCTGCCCCTCGCCTCCGACGGCCACGCCATGATCTTCGCGGCGGCCTACGTCATCCCCCACGTCGTACGGGGTCTGGTGCTGGTCGGCATCCTGCGACTGCACCGGCACCACGCGCAGCAGCGCGCCGCCCGGTTCTTCTTCTGGTTCCTGGTGTCCGCCGTCTTCTGGGTCCTCGGCGCCCTGCCGCCCGGCCAACCCCACTGGCCGCTGTGGATCATCGCCCTCGCCATCGACTACGGATCGAGCGCCGCCCGCTACCCCACCCCCTGGCTCGGCCGGGTGCCCGTCGGCCAGTACGAGAGGTCCACCGAGCACCTGGGTGAGCGGTACCAGCAGTTCATGATCCTGGCGCTGGGCGACATCATCCTGGTGCCGACGCTGGAGATCAGCACCGCGGACTTCAGCGCCGCCCGGCTGGGGGCGTTCGTCGCCGCCTTCCTCACCATGCTGCTGCTCTGGCAGGTCTACGTGTACCGGGCCGGCGCCATCCTCCAGGCCCCCACCCGCATCCGTGGCCGGGCGGCCCGGATCAGCCCGTACACCCACCTGGTGATGCTCGTCGGTGTGGTCTGCACCGCCGCGGCGTTCGACCTGGTCGTCGAGCGACCCACCGGCGAGACGCCGGTACGCTTGGTCGTCCTGATCCTCGGCGGGCCGGTTCTGTTCCTGCTCGGGCGCTCGCTGTTCGCGTACCTGATCACCGGGGCTCTGCCGTGGCACCGGCTGGCCTGGCTGGTGCCGCTCGCGGCCCTGACACCGTGGGCGCACCGGTGGCCACCGGCCATGGTGGCCCTCGTGACCGTCGGGCTGCTGGTCGGCATCGTGGCCGGTGACATGGTGGGCCGCAACCGCGGGCGGCGCTTCCAGCGGGGGCGGCCCGGCTGACCGTCCCGCGTCACTCCCCGGTCGGGCCGCCGGCGAGCTCGGTCACCACGTCGAGGTGTCCGACGTGGCGGGCGTACTCCTGGAGCAGGTGGAACAGGACCCGCTCCAGCGACGCCGGCTCGGCGCCCTCCCACCGCGGCCCCGGCGCGCCCACCTCGGCGAGGTCGTGCGCCGACACCACCGCGCTGGTGTGCGCCCCCTGCGACCGCAGCGCTGCCACCAGCTCCTCCCGGGTCTCGTCGGGCGCGACGTACCAGCGCTCGCCCCGGCGGTCGCCCCAGGGCGCGGCGACCTCCCGGCCCTGGAAGCCCCACTCGATCCACCGCAGCTCGACGTGGCGCAGGTGCTTGAGCAGCTCCAGTGGCGTCCACCCGGACGGCAGACGGGTGACGCGCAGCTCCGCCTCGGGCAGGGCGGAGACCTTCGCCAGGGTGGTCTCACGGAAGTAGTCGAGGTAGCGGAGGAAGACCTCGGTGCGGTCGGCGGCCGGGACGGTGGGCGAGGGGAACGGCGTGGTCATCGCGCCATTCTGCTGCCCACCGCCCGGCCCGGCGCAACCGAACGCGGTCAGCGCAACGCCTCGGCCTCCTCGATGACCTTCGCGAGGTCCCGCACCTCCCCGTCGTCGGTGGCGCTCGCCGCCCGCCGCGCGACGGCCGCCAGGTCCGCCAGGCGCGTCCCACTGCCGCCCTTGAGGGCCAGCGCGAAGTACGCGGCCGCGTAGCAGGTCTGCAGTCGCGGCGACACCTCTACGAACTCGGCCTCGACGTCGGCGGCGGTCACCGACTCGGACGTCTCGGCCGGCGCGCGGTTCGACGGGTCCGCCCAGCGCACCCGCACCTCGGCCAGCCGCGCCGAGCGGGCGAAGCCCGCGGCGAGGCGGACCTCGTACAGCGCGGTGACGCTGTGCCCCGGCCCCACCTCGCCGCCGTCCACGCGGTCGTCGCGGAAGTCCTCGTCGGCGATGGCCCGGTTGTCGTAGCCGATCAGGCGGTACGACCGCACGGCGTCGGGCTCGAACGTCACCTGCACCTTGGCGTCGAGCGCGCGGACGCTCAACGTCGCCGGTAGCTGACGGACGAACACCTTCCGGGCCTGGCCGGGCTCGCTGACATACACGACGAAACCGTCACCCCGGTCGGCCAGCTGCTCCATCAACTCGTCGCCGTACTCGCTGCCGACCCCCACGCCGAGCAGCCCGATCTGCTTCTCCGCCTCGTCGCGCACCCGCCGCAGGATCGGCTCCGCGTCAGTCGCGCCCACATTGGCCAGCCCGTCGGAGAGGACGATGACCCGGTTCGTCGCGCCGGCCCGGAAACCGTCGCGCGCCACCTGGTAGCCGAGCACCAGCCCGGCTTCCAGGTTGGTGCTCGCGCGGGTGCGCAGGGATCCGATGGCCTCATGCAGCCGCTCGCCGTCGGCGACCCGGGTCATCTCCCGCGCCACCCGGGCCTCGTCGCTGAACTCGACCACCGCGATCGAGTCGGTCGGTCGGAGCTGGTCCACGAGGGTGTGCAGGGCGTCCTGGACGAGGTCGAGCCGGCCGGGCTCGGCCATCGACCCGGAGACGTCGACGACGAAGGTCAGCGCGGCGTCCGGGCGGCTCTTCTCGTCCTCGGAGCGGGTCTGCAGACCGACCCGCAGCAGCCGGGTGTCGTCGGGAGCGTCGTGTGCGCTCGGCAGGTGGGCGCCGTCGACGTGGACGGCGAATCCGTCGCCGTCGGGCTCGGCGTAGTCCTGCCGGAACGCGTTGACGAACTCCTCCGGCCGTACGCCGGCCTCATCGGGCAGCCGCCCGTCGGCGATCTGCCGCCGGGCGTAACCGTAGGAGGCGGTGTCGACGTCGATGCCGAAGGTGGAGCGCGGGTCCTCCGCCACGGACGTCTCATCATCGCCCCAGAAGGTCACCCGGTCCGGACGGTGGACCGGACCCGTCTGGTCGCTCCCGTCCGTCGCGACACCGCAGGCGGACATCGTCATCGTGATCGCCAAGACCGCCGGCAGCAGCGGTGACCGTCGCAGGTGGGCCATCGGACTCCTTCGGGACGGGCGGCGATCCGGTGCGGCACACCGGATCCGTACGGTCATTGGACGGCGACGTGCGGCGATCCCGGCGCTCCGTGACCGAGCCGATGCGCAAGCGTGAACGTCGTGACCGGTTCGTAGGCGGGCCGTGACCTGCGCCGCCGCCGGGGCGGTGAATCCGGACCTGCGCGAGGCGAGCGCGATGCGGCAGAGTGGCACGCGAAGCCGGGACGGGAGGAGTGGCCGTGGAGGGTCCGACCGGGGTGGTGTTCCCCGCGATCGAGGGCAGACGCAGCACGACGGCGCTCGGCCGGGCGGTCGTCGCCGACGCGCTGCGCGCCGTGGATCCGGTCGGCGCGCGGTCCGCCGAGCACGAGACGGACTGGCGGCACGCGTACCTCGGCCACTTCCGCCGGCTCGTCGAAGCGGGCCTGCTCTCCGGCGACGCCGCGGTCACCATCGCCCGCGACGGCCTGGCCTCGCTGCACACCCGGATGCGGGTCGTCGACGACGGCGGCCACGAGCACGGGCTGGAGGAAGCCTTCTCCGCGCCGGAGACGCACCCGCCGCTGGGCACCGCCACCGTACGCGGCGACGGCCCGGTCGAGCGGGAGTTCACCCTCCCCTACCGCGGTGACCGCCTGCGCGGCGACGACCTGCGGCGCCGACTCGACGCCTGGGTCACCGACGGCGTCGTGGAGCCCTCCTGCGCCGAGGCCGTGGGCACGGTCCTCGACAATCCGGACTGGCTGGACCTGCGCGATCAGCGGATCGTGGTGCTCGGGGCGGGTGCCGAGATGGGGCCCCTGACGTCGGTGCTGCGGTGGGGCGGGGACGTGGTCGCGGTGGACCTGCCCCGTCCGGAGATCTGGCGGCGGCTGCTGCGCACCGCCCGCCGCCACGGTGGTCGGCTGCACCTGCCGTTGGCACCCGGCGCGGCGACCGACGACGACCAGACGGTGGCCGCGCACGCGGGCGCCGACCTGCTGCACCGGTTGCCGCAGGTCGCGCGGTGGCTGGACGGCGTCGACGGGCGGCTGGTGCTGGGCAACTACGTCTACGCCGACGGCGCCACGAACGTCCGCGTCGCCGTCGCGGTCGACGCGCTCACCCGACACCTGCAGGAGCGCCGCGACGACGTCGCGCTCGCCTTCCTCGCCACCCCCACCGACGTCTTCGCCGTTCCCGGCGAGGCCGTCCGCCACGCCGAGCGGGGGTACGCGTGCCGCGGCGTGGGCCGCCGGGCACTGCGGGTGCTCTCCGCCGGGCGGCTGCTGCACCGCAACTACCCGCCGGGCGTCGACCCGGGCGTCAACGACAGTCTCGTGCCGCAGCAGGGTCCGAACTACGCGCTGGCCAAGCGGCTGCAGCGGTGGCGGGCCACGGTCGCCCGCGAGTGCGGCGCGACGGTCTCATTCACCGTGGCGCCGCCCACCCGCACCCGGTCGGTGCTGCGCAACCGCGCGCTCGCCGCCGCGTACGCCGGGGCGCACCGCTTCGGCATCGAGGTGTTCGACCCGGCCACCAGCAACACGCTGATGGCCGCGCTGCTGGTGCATCACCTGCGCACCGGCCGCCCGGCGTCCGCGCACCCGTGGCAGGACGAGGCGTACGCCGCCGCGCACGGCGGACTGTGGCGCGTGCCGTACGCCCCGCGCAGTGCCCTCGGTCTCGCCGTCCTGCTCGGTCTCGGTGGTGCCCGCGCCTGACCGGCGCCCAGGGGCTCACCGAGAGCGAGGCCGGCGGTGACCACGTGCTCACCCCGGCCGGGCTCTCGTGATCACGCCTCGCCCGTGGGGCCCCGGTCCTCGACGCGCAGCGTGACGGTCCGGTCGGTGTGCTCGACCGCGAAGAGGGTGCCCGGCGGGAAATCCGCCAGCGTCTCCGGTGGCAACTGGATGGTGCCGTCACCGGCCACGACCGCGAACTCCCGGCCGTCGCGGCCCTCGGCGCCGACCCGACCGTCCCGGATGGTCACCGCCCGGCCCAGCCGCGCGCCGACCTCCCCGTCATGGGTCACCACGACCACCGTGGTCCCCCGCTCGGTGTTGATCGCCTCCAGCGCGGCGAGCACCTCGTCGCGTCCGGTCGCGTCGAGCTGGCTGGTCGGCTCGTCGACCAGGAGCAGCCCTGGCCCGGCCGCCAAACCCTGCGCGAGGGCGGCCCGCTGCCGCTGGCCCGGGGTCAGCTCACCGCTGCGTCGCCGGCCCTCACCGGCCAGGCCGACCAGCTCCAGGATCGCCTCCGGCGGGTCCAGCCGCCGCCCCGGCAGACGCGCGGCGGGACGCTGCGCCAACCAGATGTTGCGCCGCAGCGACACGTACGGCAGCAGGTTGCGCTCCGCGCCCTGCAACACCGTGCCGACGGTCGTGCCCCGCAGGCCGGCGAGCCGTCCCGGGGTGAGCTTGGACAGCTCGTGCCCGCCGACGTACACGCGGCCGGCGCTGGGCCGCAGCAGCCCACCGAGGATGGCGACGAGGGTCGACTTGCCCGAGCCGGACGGCCCGACCAGCGCCAGCCTCTCACCGGCGGAGATGCGCAGGTCCACGCCGGAGAGCGCGACCACGTCACCGGCCCCCGTGGAGTAGATGTGGATCAGCCGGTGGCAGGTGACCTGGGCGCCCACGGTGGACAGTCGGGCGCTCATCGGGTGCTCCGGCTGCGGACGGCGGCGGTGAGCGCCCAGCCGAGCAGCACCGCGGTCACCGCGAACACCGCCACCGCGGGCACCGTGACCGCCAGCAACGGCCCCACCTCCGGCCAGGCCGGCACCGGCACCGGCGACCGGCCGTCAGCGAACAGGCGCTGACCGTCCCGGGCGAGCAGCCAGATCGCCACCGTGGCGAGGGCACCCGCCACGGTGGCGAACGCCACCGGCCACCCGTAGCCGCCGCGCACGGCGCGCACCGGCAGCCCCTGCCAGCGCAGCGCGACCAGCGTGGCGACGCGGCTGCGCTGCTCGGCCGCGGCCGTCGTGACGAGACCGGCCGCCCCGATCAGGACGCCGGCCAGCGCGGCGACGAGGTTGAACGCCAGCGCCAACGCCGGCGCCTGGCTGAGCAGCTCCTCACGCTCGGCGCTGATCGTGCGGTCGTACCGGACGGCCACGCCCTGGGCGCGCAGCCGGTCCAGGACGTCGTCCGGCGCGGCCGCGCCCAGCCACACCTCCTTGACGCCGGCCTGCCCCGCGACGGCGAGCCGGTCGGCGTACTCCAGATCGACCAGCAGACCGGACCCGCCGAGCCGCGGCAGCCGGTCGACGAACCCGGCGACCAGCGCGTTGGTCGGCGCACCGTCGATGCCGTCGTAGTGGAACGACCCGTGCTGCGTCCCCCACGACCGGGTCAGCCACGCGGGAAGCGGGTCGGGGGCGTCGGCCACCGCGATGGGGATCGGTGCTGTCCGACGGCCGTCCGGGACGTCGAGGAGCAGCGCCGGTCCGCCGCCGACCGCGCTGTCGAACCAGTAGTCGACGGTCCGGCCCGGTTGCCGCCATCGGCTCATGTCGGCCAGGTCCGCACCGGACAGCTGGACCGTGCCGTCGGCGGAGCGCACCTGCTCCAACCGGATCCTCAGCGGCCCGGGCGTCACCTGGGCGCTGACCTCGAACCGCACCAACCGGCACTGCGGGACGCACTCGGGCAGCGGCACGCGGTAATCGCCCCGACCTGAGGCCAACGGGCGGTCGACGCCGACCTGGCGGGTGCCGGTCGGGCCGGCGACCAGCAGGTGGAGCCGGGGCGCGTGGCCGGCGAACGCGGACTCGTCGAAGTCGGCGTCGACGGTCACGGCGAACTCGCTTCCCCGGAGGAGAATCGACTCGGCCGGTGGGGCGGGGCGCAGCGGGCGCGCCATCTCAGCCGGCGCCACCCCGTACGCCGGGTGCGACGCGGCCACGGTCGCCAGCCGGGGCGAGTCCACCGCGAGCACCGACGTCTTCGCCTCACCGCCGCTGGTCGTCACGGCCGCCATCGCGTACCGCCCCTCCGGATCGACGGCCCGAACAGCCGCCAGCAGATGGCCGCGGGACAACGCGTCCACGCCGATCACCCGTGGGGCGCCGACGTCCACGACGGCCCGGTCCGCGTACGCCGCCGTGGCTCGCTCCCGAACGCCGGCGGTGAAGGCGAGCATCGCCACCGCCACCGTGAGCAGCGCGATCAGCGGTCGGAACCGCGGTTGCCGGCCCACCTGCAGCAGCGCCAGACCAGCCCGGATCCGTCCCCGTGCCAGCAGCGCCGCGCCCACCGCCGCCGAGCACAGCAGGGCGAACCGTGCCAGCAGCACGCCGACCGCGAGCGCCGCGACGACCGGGGCCAGCAGGGCCAGGCCGCTGGGTGAGCCGCCGGCGCGCAGTTGCGTCATCGCCGCCACCGCGGCGGAGACCGCGGCGACGTCGCCGAGGCTCGTGCGCCAACCCCGGACCCGCGCCGGCACCCTGCGCAGCAGGTCGACCACCGGCGCCGACAGCGTCCGGGTCTGGGCCAGCAGCACCGCGGCGAGCGCGCCGGCGGCGGCGATCGTCGCGTACGCGAACGCGGCGCCGCCCAGCGCCAACCGGGTGTCACCGGTCAACGTGCGCGCGGCGAGCAGCTCGGCGGCGGCCAGACCGGCCAGCGCGCCCAGGGGGATCGCGACCAGCGCCGGCACCGCGGACTCGCCCAGCGCGAGGGCCCACAGCCGCCGGCGCTGCACCCCGCGCAACAGCAACAGGCCCTGCTCGGGCCGGCGCTCGTCGGCGGCCGAGCCGACCGCCACGAAGAGCACCAGCCAACAGAGCAGGACCAGCAGCCCGGCGCCCAGGGCCACACCGGATTCCAACTGGTCACGCTGCGCGGCGACCCGGTCGAGCAGCTGCGGCAGGCCGCTGCCGGTGCCGAACCGCACCTGGGCGGCGCTGCTCGTCGCGATCGCGATGGCGGCTTCGATCTCCTCGGCCGACCCGGTGCCCACCAGCTCGTCGGTCACGAACACGTCGGCCAACGGTCGCTGCAGGACGGCGTCCTCGTCGGCCAGCCGCGACGCGGCGGCGGTGAAGATGGCGTCCTCGGCGCTGCCCACCGCCGCCGTCGGCGCGGGCCCCGGCGCGGGTGGCCGGAGAAGCTCGTCGCCCAACCAGTACGGCTCGCTCGGGTCGAGCGGCCGGTAGACGCCGCTGACCCGCAGCGGCACGCCGGCGAAGGTCACCTCACTGCCGGCGCTCACGCCCAGGTGCGCCGCCGTGTTGGCGCTCACCATGACCTCGGGCCGCTCACCCGCGTCGGTGTCGCGCGGACAGGCGCCGACCACCGTCACCCGCTCGCAGACACCCTGCCGGAAGACGAGGCTGCTGTTCACCGTCCGGCCGGCCGGGCCGGTGGTGACACCCCCGGCCTGCGCGCCCAGGACGACGTCGAAGCCGGCCGCCGCGAATGGCGTGAGCAGCCCCTGGAACGCGGCGGCGCCCGGGTCGTCGGGCAGCCCGACATGCTCGGCGATCGAGCTGATCCGCAGCCGCTGCTGGTCCGAGGGGGCGGCGGCCAGCTCCTGACGGGCCAGCGCCTGACCGGCGGCGCTCACGTAGAGCGGCGCGGCCGCGGCGGCGGTGCCGGCCAGCACCGCGAGGAGGAGCACCGCGAGGGCCTGCGCCCGGCGTGCGACGAGTGCTCCCGCGATGACGGCCAGCATGGACAGTGATGCTAGGTAGCCGGGGCGACACCCACCGTCCCCCGCCTGCGAATCGATACCGTCCGGTTACCGGCGGCCGCGGTCAGCCCCGGCGCAGGACCGCCGCGCCGTCGGCGAGGTGAAGCTCCGCCTCGCAAGCGGCTGCCACCTCCGGGTCGTGGGTGGCGAACACGACGGCCGCGCCCCGCCGCGCCTCCTCGTGCAGCAGGTCCAGCACCCGCTGCCGGTTGCCCGCGTCCAGCTCGCTGGTCACCTCGTCGGCGAGCACGACCGCGCCGCGCAGGGCCAGGCCGCGGGCGACGGCCGTGCGCTGCTGCTGGCCGCCGGACAACTCGTCGACGAGTTGGTCCGCCTGGGGCGTGAGGCCCAACCGGTCCAGCGTCGCGGCGGTGAGCCGACGCGCCTGCGCCGGCGCCACACCGGACGCGACGAGGGCCACGTGCACGTTCTCCGCCGCGGTGAGGATCGGCGCCAGCCCGTTGTCCTGCGGGATGAGCACGACCTTGCGCTCCACCGCGTGGTCGCGGTCGCGCAGCCGCTGCCCGTCCACCGCCACCGCGCCCGCCCGCGGCGGTAGCAGACCGGCCATCGCGCTGAGCAGGGTGGTCTTCCCCGCTCCGGACGGGCCGGTCACGACCAGCACCTGCCCGGGGCGTACGGCCACCGAGACGGCACCGAGGACCGCCGGCCCGTCCGCGTACCCGAGCGTCACGTCCTGGACGGCCAACATCGACACCCTCCTTCGCCTCGGCGTCCGCAGGGTGTCACGCGGCGGGCGCATCGCACAACGCCCCGGCCGGCTCCCGCTCCGATCACGGGCACCAGCCGACCAATATGAACGCAACGATCATCTTCGACGCGCCGACTCCTTAGCTGTCCTCACCACCACCGGCGGCGACCCGCCGTCGGGACGCGACGAGGAGCCACACCATGACCCCACCCAGCACGCACCGACGCCGCCGCACGGCGGCACTGGCCGCCTGCCTCGCGACACTGGCCGCCGCGACGCTCGGCGCCGCACCAGCCGCGCAGGCCTCGGGCGGGCACCCGGCGCCCAGCGACTGCCCGGACGGTCTGGCCGGCAAGGCCACCTGCTACACCGGCCAGGACGCCAACGGGGCGTACTACGCGATCGCCGTTCCGCACCGGTGGAACGGGGCGCTCGTCGTGCACGCCCACGGCGGGCCCGATCTGGGCGACGCCTCCGATCCCGGCCGCAGCACCGAGGACCTCGGACGGTGGGCCGTGATGGTGGACGAGGGCTACGCCTGGGCCGGATCGTCCTACCGGCGGGGCGGCTACGGCACCCGGATGGCCGCCGTCGACACCGAGAACGTCCGCCGGCTGTTCGTCCGCACGTTCGGTGCGCCGAAGCGGACGTACCTGCACGGCCAGTCGTGGGGCGGCAACGTCGCCGCGAAGGTCGTCGAGACGTACGGCGGCGCGCACGGCCCGTACGACGGTGCCCTGCTCACCAATGGTGTCCTCGGCGGCGGGTCCCGCGGCTACGACTACCGCGTCGACCTGCGCGTGGTCTACCAGTTCTATTGCCGCAACCACCCGCGGCCGACCGAACCCGAGTATCCGCTGTGGCAGGGTCTGCGCGCCGACTCGACGATGACCACCACCGGGCTGCGCGCCCGGCTGCGGGAGTGCACCGGCTACGACCTGGCCCCGGCCGAGCGGACCGCGCAGCAGCAGCGCAACCTGGACGACATCCTGGCCGTGACGCGCATCCCCGAGCGCACGCTGGAGTCCCACCTGCGCTTCGCGACGTTCACGTTCCGCGACATCGTTCACACCCGACTCGGCGGCCGCAACCCGTTCGACAACCGAGGCGTCTGGTACTCGGGGTCGCACGACGACGTCGCGTTGAACGCCGGCGTGCAGCGGTTCGCCGCCGACCCGACCGCGCGGCGCGACCTGTCGTACGACAGCGACCTCACCGGCGATGTCGCCATCCCCGTGCTCACCCTGCACGCGATCGACGACCCGACGGCGTTCGTCGAGCACGAGGCCGCCTACCGGGAGACCCTCCGCGGCGCGCACCGCGACCGCCATCTGGTGCAGACCTTCACCCGCGAGAGCGAGCACAGCGAGTTGAGCACCGCCGAGTACGCCACCTCCATCGCCGCCCTCGACGCCTGGGTGCGGACCGGCCGTAAGCCCACGGCGGGTGCGATCGCGGCGTCCTGCGCCCGGTTCGACGCCCGTTACGACACCGGCTGCCGCTACGACCCGGACTTCCACCCGGCCGCGTACGCCTCGCGGGTCAACCCCCGCCCGGGCGGGCTGCGGTGGCCGGCGATGACCAGCGTCCAGGAACGGTCGTGGAGTCGGATCGGCGTCGTCGGAATCGCCCCCTGACGTCCGCGCACGCCGAGGGCCCGGTCCGTATCCGGGCCCTCGGCGTCGCGACGCGCCTCAGTCGGCCGCCGCCGCCGTCGTGTCGACGACGGTGACGGGCGTACCCAGCTCAACGGTGCGGGAGACGGTGCAGAGCCGGTCGTGCGACTGCCGCAGCGACCGGGGCAGCGCCTCCCGCGCCCGGTCGCCGTCCTCGCCCTCGGGGAACGTCACCGTGAAGGCGAGCCGCAGGTTCCGCATCCGGTTGCCGCCGGTCTCATCCTTGATCTTGTCGCCGGTGACCTCGACCGTGAAGCCGGTCGGCTCGGCGCGGCGACTGGTGACGTAGTCGACGTCGGCCGCCGTGCAGCCGCCGAGCGCCGCCAGCAGCAGCTCCACCGGGGTGAAGCTGTCGTCTCCGCCGGTGCCCATCGACAACGATCCGCCGCGAACGTTGCGCACGACGTACTGCCCGACGCTGCTGCGCTCGATCTCGACGGACCGGAAGCTGTCCTCACTCATGCCCGGACGCTACCTCGTGGTGATCCGGCTCCCGCCGTCACCGGTCCCCCGGCCCGGCGTCTTCGCGGCCTTCACGGCGGGCCGCCCACATGTCGCGGGTCATCTCGTACTCGACCTCGCCGGACTCGGAGCCCGGCAGCGGGTCGTCCCAGCGCGGGAAGAACGTACGCACGTAGCGCATGCCGACGGCCTCCATCACGCCCCGGGACCCGGCGTTCACGGCCATGGTCTGGGCGATCACCCGGCGCTGTCCGACGGTGTCGAAGGCGTGCCGCAGCAGGGTGCGGGAGGCCTCGCTGGCCAGGCCCTTGCGCCAGTGTCGGCGGACGAGACGGTAGCCCAGCTCCGCCACGGTGGGGTCGTCCGGTTGGTCGGGCCCGTGCGCCGGCGGGAGCATCATGAGCCCGACGAACTCCCCGTCGTCCTCCCGCGCCGGCGGCGTGGAACCGCGCGCACCGCCGGCGGAGCCGAAGGCCATCCAGTAGCCCAAGCCGTCCACCGTGCGCGCCATCGCCAACCGATTCGCGTGGGACGCGACAACCTCGTCCCTGGATCGCGCCCGGCCGAAGAGGTAGCGGAGCACCTCCGGGTCGGAGTCGAGCTGGACCTCCAGGTCGAGGTGCCGGTCGGCGAGCGGAACGAGCAGCAGACGGTCCGTACGCAAGATCGGTTGCGGCATGGGGCGACGATCTCATGGTCGATCCCGGCACGGGAGCCGATTTTTCGCCGACCTCAGCGCAGGCCGGAGGTCCGGTGCAGATGGTCGAAGATGATCTGGTCGACCGGGGAGACCCGGTCCCGGTCGGCGTGGCTGAGCCAGCGAATCTCCTCGATCTCGCTGGCGGGCCGCAGGGCGCCACGGTAGTCGGCGGTGTAACAGGTCATCCGGACCACGGTGCCGTCGGGGTGTCCGTGGGCCTGCGCCTCGAAGGTGCCGACGTGCGCGGCGCTGTCGGTGGCGATGGTGACGCTCAGCTCCTCCCGGATCTCGCGGACGAGGGTGTCGAGGTCGCTCTCACCCGGTTCCCGCTTGCCGCCGGGGAGGTAGTAGACGTCCTTGCCGCGGGAGCGGGAACTGAGGATCGCGCCGTTCTCCAGCCGAATCCAGGCGATCTTGTCGATGACGGTCACGGTGGCCTCCCTCGTCGCCGAGCCCGCAGCAGACTACCCGCCTCGGTGATTCGCGGCCGGCACCGTCGGCGTCGTCGGTCCCCAGCGCCGGCGGGTCCGGACGCCGGGGACCGGACGCGGAGACGGCGTGCCGGGCGCGGCTCAGATCGCGGTCCGGCCCTGACCGCCTGAGCCGCGCCCGGCACGCTCCCCGCCATACCGGCACGGCGGTCACTCCGGGCGCGGGCTCTCCCGCCGTCGGAACTCGTCGACCGGGAGCCCACCCCGTCCCCAGTTCTCGACGTCGACCTCGTCGATCACCACGAAGGTCGAGTCCAACGGCTTGTTCAGGACGTCGAGCAGCAGTTGGCTCACGCCCTTGATGAGGGCGGCCTTCTCCTGCGCGGTCGCCGCGGACGCGTCCGGCGTGCTGCCTTCGCGGGTTATCTGGATCGTGACGATCGGCATCGCAGTGGTCCTCTCCGAACGGTCGGTGGGTCAGTGCCCGGCGTTCTGGCCGCCGTCCACGTGCAGGATCTCGCCGGTGACGAACGGCGCCGACTCGAGGTAGACGACGGCGTCGACCACGTCGCTGGTCTCGCCCATCCGACCGACCGGGTGCAGCCCGGCCAGTGCCTCGTGGGTCTCCACCGGGTGCATCGGGGTCTTGATGATGCCGGGCGCGACCGCGTTGACCCGGATGCCGCGGCTCGCGTACTCGATCGCCAGCGACTTGGTCGCGGAGCTGAGGCCGCCCTTGGTCAGCGACGCGAGCACGGACGGGACGTTGGAGTTGGGCTGGTCCACGAAGCTGGTGGTGATGGTGACGATGTGTCCTCCGCCGGCGGCCGTCAGGTGCGGCAGGACGCGCCGCGTGAGGTGGAAGAACCCGGCGAGGTTGATCCCGGTGACCAGGTCGTAGTCCTCGTCGGTGTAGTCGGTGAACGGCTTGGCGACGAAGGCCCCCGCGTTGTTGACCAGGGTGTCGATGCGGCCGAAGCGGTCCAGGGCCGCACCGACCACCCGCTCCGCGGTGCCGGCGTCGGCGACGTCGCCGCGGACGGTGACGATCCCCGGATCGTCGGCGTCACCGATCGAGCGCGAGGTGGCGACGACCCCGTACCCGAGCTTGCGGTACGCCGCCACCAGGCCGGCGCCGATGCCCTGCGACGCGCCGGTGATCAGCGCGACCTTCTGTCCCTGACTGGTGCTCATGGTGATCCTTCCCTGGCCGGAGTCCCGCGCTGACGAGGCTCCGGCGTCTGGTAGACGACTGGTCGACAAAAAGCTAGCCGACCGGTCGTGTATTCTCAAAGCCATGGGACGGACCAGTGACGCGCGGAACAAGATCCTCGTGGCGGCGGCCGGGCTGCTGGAGCAGCGCGGGTACTCCGCGCTGGGCGTGGCGGAGATCTGCGCCACGGCGGGAGTGCCCAAGGGCAGCTTCTACTACTTCTTCGAGTCCAAGCAGGCTCTTGCGCTCGCCGTCATCGACGAGCACTGGGCGAACCAGCGGCGCCAGTGGGTCGAGTTGCTCAGCAGCGACCACGACCCGCTACGGCGCCTTCGCGACCTGTTCGAGGCCACCGAGGAGGTGCAGCGCATCGGGCAGCGGGAGGCCGGCCGGGTGGTCGGATGCCTCTTCGGCAACCTCACGCTGGAACTCAGCAACCAGACGGAGGAGATCCGCAGCCGCCTCGAGGAGATCTTCGAGGCCCAGATCGACCTCATCGAACAGGCGGTCGTCGAGGCGAAGGAGCAGGGCCAGGCCGGTCCGTCGGTCGACGCCCGCGAGGCCGCGCGGTCGCTGGTCGCCCAGATCGAGGGCCGCGCGCTGCTCGCGAAGCTGCTCAACGATCCGGGCCAGCTCGAACTGCTGTGGCACAACAGCCTCGACCTGCTCCAGGTGCCGCCGCAGCAGCGCGCCGCGATCGACCAGGACGGTGACTGACCGGCTCCGCCCGGCGGCGAGCAGAGCGTCCACCTCGCCAGCTCGACGGCGGAGAGCCGGTGGTCCACGGCGTCGGGGCCGGGAGGCACCGTCAGGACGGGTCCGGCAGGTCCCGGCCACGCTGGGCCACGCCCGCCGCGCCGTACGGGTAGTCGCCCACGGGCGGGGCGCTCGCCTCGTCCAACAACCGCATCTGCTCGGCGTCGAGCACCAGGTCGGCGGCGGTCAGGTTGTCGTCGAGCTGCTCGGTGGTGCGCGCGCCGAGGATCACCGAGGTGACCGCCGGACGGGCCGCCAGCCACGCCAGCGCCACCGCCGACATGGACGCGTCGCGTTCCCCGGCGACCCGCCGGACCGCGTCGAGCACCCGCCAGGTGCGCTCGTCGGCGTTACGACCCGCGTACGCCTCGACGCCGCGCTGCGGGTTCTCGCCGAGGCGGGTGGCGCCGGTGGGTGTGCTGTCCCGCTGGTACTTGCCGGTCAGCCAGCCACCGCCCAGCGGCGACCACGGCAGGATGCCGATGCCCTCGTTCTCGCAGACCGGGACCAGCTCGAACTCGATCTCCCGAGCCAGCAGGTTGTACTGCGGCTGCAGCGTCACGATCGGGGTGAGGTTGAGGTGCTGGGTGAGCAGGGCCGCCTTCTGCAACTGCCAACCGGTGAAGTTGCTGACCCCCGCGTAGCGGATCTTGCCGGCGCGCACCGCGTCGTCGAAGAACCGCAGCGTCTCCGGCAGCGGGGTCAGCGGGTCCCATGCGTGCGCCTGGTAGAGGTCGACGGCCTCGACGCCGAGCCGACGCAGGCTGGCGTCCAGGGCGCGGGTGAGGTGCACTCGGGACAGGCCGGCGTCGTTCCCGCCGGGGCCCATCGGGAAGCGCCCCTTGGTCGCGATGACGAGGCGGTCACGCAGGCCCGGCCGCGCCCGCAGCCAGCGGCCGACGATCTCCTCCGACACGCCCGCGGAGTAGACGTCCGCGGTGTCGATGAAGGTGCCACCGGCCTCGACGAACCGGTCCAGCTGGGCGAAGCTGCCCGCCTCGTCGGTCTCCGCTCCGAAGGTCATCGTGCCCAGACACAGGGTCGACACCACCGTTCCGGTGGCGCCCAGAGTGCGATAACGCATGTCGTCCTTCCGGTCCGAGTAGACAAGCTGATCTTCGCACCGCGACGGGCCGCGTGCACAGCGAGGTTTTCGGGGCCACGACCCGCGGGTACGGTGAGCTCGTGCTCTCGGCCGTGAAGGGTCTGTCCCGGCATTTCACCGCGGAGTCCCTGCGCGCCCACCTGCTCGAACGCTCCCACCGCGGCGAGAACGGCTGCCTCGTCATCCACGGCTACGGGCCGCGACGCGGGGTCCACCAGAAGGTCGCCGGCCGGGCGTGGGCGCACATCGCCGCGTACGTCGTCCTCGTCGGCGACTACGACCCCACCCTCGACGTCGACCAGACCTGTGGTGCCGCCGACTGCATCGAGCCGACCCACCTGCGCCAGGTCAGCCGCGCCGAGGCCAGCCGCAACCGCACCCAGTCGGCCCTGTGCCGCAACGGCCACCAGCGCGAACTCGACCCGGAGACCGGCCGGTTCCGCCGGGTCTGCCGAGCGTGCAACCGGGAAGCCCAGCGCCGGTGGCGTGAACGCGAGGCCGCCGCGGTGGCTCAGGCACGCGCCGCGTACGGGCGCTCGTAGCCCAGCCCTGCACCGCGCTCGGACAGCGCGACCGGGGTCAGACGGTGGGGTGTCACTCCCGGGTCAGTCGCGGCGGCAACGCGTCTTCGTCGGATCGGACCCGGCGGGCGTTCGGGTGCCGGTAAGAAACGTGTCACCAGGTCCAAACGGCGCTGATCTTGGGCATTAGCCCTCGCAAAGCCGGTTCGGGGGCTGCGTGTGCGTACCGCGCTACGAGATGATGTTCGGCCGTGGCCCGATCGCTGGATCTGGATGAGCTTGTCGAGCACTGGACGCTGCTGGATGACGAGCGGGAGCTAACTGCCGGCAAGCGCGGGCCGACGAGGCTGGGGTTCGCGCTGTTGTTGAAGTTCTACACGCGGGCTGGGCGGTTCCCGCGCGGCCGCGGCGAACTGCCCGACGAGGCAGTGGAGTTCGTAGCCCGCCAGGTCGGTGTGGATCCGGCCGAGCTGCGCTTCTACGAGTGGTCGGGCTCCACGATCGCCTACCACCGGGCGCAGATCCGCGCGCACCTGGGCTTCCGGGAGTGCTCGGTGGCCGATGCGGACAAGCTGATCGAGTGGCTCGCGGCGAACGTATGCGAGGCCGAGCGGCGCCCGGAGTTGGTGCGCGACGAGTTGCTGGTGCGCTGCCGGGCGGAGCGGATCGAGCCGCCGGCGGCCGGCCGGGTCGACCGGATCGTGCGCTCGGCGTTGCACCAGGCCGAGCAGAGGCTGACGGGCCGGATAGTGGCCCGGCTGCCCATCGACGTCGCCGACCGGTTGCGCGCCCTGGTCGCGGTCGACGTGCCCGACGACGACACCGGCGGGGACTCGGTGTTGGCGCTGATCAAATCGGTGCCGGGCAACGTCAGCCTCGATTCGATGCTCACCGAGATCCGCAAGCTGCGGGCGGTCCGCGCGATTGGCCTGCCCCGTGGGCTGTTCGCCGATGTCGCCCCGCGCGTGGTCGCGTCCTGGCGGGCGCGGGCGGCGGTGGAGTCGCCGTCGCACCTGCGGGATCATCCGGAGCCGCTGATGCTGACCCTGCTCGCGGCGTTGCTGCACGCCCGGCTACGGGAGATCACCGACGCTCTCGTGGAGCTGCTGATCGCCACCGTGCATCGCATCGGCGCCCGGGCGGACAAGAAGGTCACCGAGGAGCTGGTCAACGCGTTCAAGCGGGTCACCGGCAAGGAGAACATCCTGTTCGCCATCGCCGAAGCCTCGCTGGACCGCCCGGATGACCCGGTGCGGAGCGTGGTGTACCCGGCGGTCGCGGGTGGGGAGCAGACGTTGCGCGAGCTGGTGCACGAGTTCAAGACGAAGGGCCCGGTGTATCGGCGCACCGTGCAGACCACCCTGAAAGCCTCGTACTCGAACCACTACCGGCGGGGCCTGATCGAGCTGCTGGACGTGCTCGAGTTCCGGTCCAACAATGCCACCCACCGGCCGGTGCTGGACGCGCTGGACCTGATCAAACGGCACGCCGACGCGCGGCTGACCTACTACCCGGCCGGCGAGACGGTACCCACCCACAAGGGGCTGCTCGGGGACTGGACATCGCTGGTGTTCACCGACACGGGTAGGAGCGGCCGTCGGGTGGTCCGCAACGTGTACGAGATCTGCACCTTCCAGGCGCTGCGGGAACGGCTGCGGTGCAAGGAGATCTGGGTCGTCGGCGCCGACCGGTGGCGCAACCCCGACGAGGACCTCCCCGCCGACTTCGAGGCCCACCGCGCCGCGCATTACGCCGCGCTGCGAAAGCCGCTGGATCCGACCGCGTTCATCGGCCAGATGCGCGAAGAGATGCGTACCGAGCTGGCCGCGCTGGACGCTGCGGTGCCGAAGTTGGCCTGGCTGGAGGTCGCGGAGCGGGGCAAGCAGGGCCCGATCAAGTTGACCGACCTAGATGCCGCCCCGGAGCCGCGCAACCTGCGGCGACTCAAGGCCGAGGTCCGGGCCCGGTGGGGCATCGTGCCGCTGGTCGACATGCTGAAGGAGGCGGTGCTGCGCACCGGCTGCCTCGCCGGCGTGACCGCCGCCGCCGGTCGCGGCGACCTGGCGGCGGACGTCCTCGCGGAGCGGCTGCTGCTGGCCATCTACGCCTACGGCACCAACACCGGTATCCGGGCGATCGCCGGTAGCGCCCAGCACGGCCACAGCGAGGACGACATCCGCTACGTGCGTCGCCGGTACCTGACCGCCGAGGTGGCCCGAACGATCGCGGTTGAGATCGCCAACGCCACCTTCGCCGCCCGGGCGCAGACCGTCTGGGGAGCCAGCTCCACCGCCGTCGCGTCGGACTCGACGCACTTCGGGGCGTTCGACCAGAACATCTTCACCGAGTGGCACTCCCGCTACGGCGGCCGCGGCGTCCTGATCTACTGGCACATCGAACGCAAGAGCATGGCCATCCACTCCCAACTGATCAACTGCTCCGCCTCCGAGGTCGCCGCCATGATCGAGGGGGCGATGCGGCACGGCACCACGATGGAGGTCGAGGGCAACTACGTCGACTCCCACGGCCAGTCCGAGGTCGGCTTCGGCATCACCCGGCTGCTCGGCTTCGACCTACTCCCGCGGATCAAACGGATCAACAAGGTCCGCCTGTACCGGCCGGCCGCCGGTGAACCCGACGCCTACCCGCGGTTGGCGCCGGCGCTTACGAGGCCGATCCGGTGGGAGATCATCGCCGAACAGTACGACCAGATGATCAAATACGCGACGGCGATCCGCGCCGGCACCGCCTCCACCGAGGCGATCCTGCGCCGGTTCACCCGCGCCAATGCCATCCACCCCACCTACCAGGCGATGATCGAGGTCGGCCGCGCCCAGCGCACCATCTTCGTCGCCCGCTACCTGCGCGACCGGGACCTGCAACGTGAGATCAACGAAGGGCTCAACGTCGTCGAGTCGTGGAACCGCGCCAACAGCGTGATCTTCTTCGGCAAGGGTGGCGACATCGCCACCAACCGCCGCGACGAGCAGGAACTTTCGGTGCTGTGCCTGCGCGTGCTGCAAGCCGCCCTGGTCTACGTCAACACGTTGATGGTCCAGGACGTGCTCGCCGACGACGAGTGGGCGACGCTGTTAACCGACGCCGACCAGCGCGGCCTCACCCCGCTGTTCTGGACCCACGTTGCCCCATACGGCGAGGTCAAGCTCGACATGAGCCATCGCCTCGCGCTCGGCACGGCTGCGCTCCGGGTTTGAGGAACAACCGAACGGGCGAGGTTGCAGGCTGTGCCCCGGCAACGCTGGCCAGAGCCTGGGTCGGCAAGGAGATCGTCGGCCGGCGGCATCACTTCATGGTGACGATGTGACTACCGTAAGTGCAATTTGCGACCTTCGAGGCAAACCTCGCCTACCCGCCTTACGGGGTCGCGTCGATAACGGTCGAGGTTTAGCTTCGGGGCCAAGGTTGTTCGTCTCTCCAGCGGTCAGCCGCTGGAGAGACGAACAGTTCGCAGCCGTGGTGCAGCCACACCGCGGCCGCTGTCGCCCTCATTTCCTGTTCAGAGGAGGTTCCATGAGGACACGTACCAGGCTACTCGCCAGCGCGGTAGTCGTCGCTCTCGGCGTGACCGGCCTCGCGAGCCCGGCGATCGCCAGCCCATCCAGTCAGGCGCCCAGCGAAACATCGCTCGCCTCGTTCCAGGGCCGCACCATCGACCTGTCCAAGAGCTGGGAAGGCGCGCAGGCATGCGCCGTCCTGTCGCGCACCGAGGTGCGCTGCTACGCCTCCCGTGAAGAGGAGAAGGCCGACCTGGCTTCTCTCGCCACGTCGACCAGCGCGTCGCGGGGTGCCGGCGGTCCCATTGGCACCCTCGATTGGAACGGGTGTGACGAGGACTGGCTGTGCATCTACGAGCACGCAAGCTTCGGGGGGCGCAAGCTCAGTTTCAACGACGAGTACTGGCACGACCTGGACAACTGGGGGTTCGTGGACATTACGTCGTCGTTCACGGACAACCAGGGCGGCGGAATCTTCGGGTGCTCGGGCAGCGACAGCGGCACCCTCGGCGACGGCGCCGGCAACAACTACACGATGACCGACTGCACGGCGTCAGCGAACCTGGGCAGCTACAACGATCGGGCCGAGGACATCCACGGCTGATGCCCTGACCGAATCAGCAATACCTCCACGTCGGATGGGTGGCGGCTGGGACGCCACCCACCCGAACTCGTCTCAGCGGGGCATGGCGGCGTACTCGGCGACCAGGTATGACCGATAGGTGATCACCGCGGGGATCGTGACGTTCAACATGCCCGCCCTCTCGGTCAACACCGCCTCGTACCCGAGCAACGCACCGGACCCAGGATCGACGATCATTGTGTACTGGGCCGGCAGGCCGTGGGCGTCGGACGTGATCGAGAACGCCTCCCCGGACCGCCCGGCACGGTCGGTGACAGTGCCTGTCACCGTAATACCCGGAAGATCAGCGAGAAGTCTGAGCGCCGCCGCGCGCTGCGCCGGGTTCAGCAGCCGCACGCCCGCGAGCTCGGCGACGGCCTCCAGATACTGCACTGGGGCTTCGTGGGCGGACGCGCCCGCGGTGAGCCACTCGCGTAGCGCGGCAGCGTCCGTAGGTACTGCGCCCTGCCAGCGGCTGTAGAACTCGCCAGCCGCGTAGTCGCGCGTATTCTCCGACGAGTCGATCCGGCCGCCGCGCCTCTTCCACTCCCGGCGGTCAGCCTCGGAGCGGAACGTCGGGGGTAGTGCCTTCTTGACCATCCGGCCGGCGTCGTCGTCGGTCCGCCAGGACCGCCACTGCTCTGGTACGACAGCAGACGTCGTCCGTCCGCCGGTAATCGATGAGTTCAGGAACCAGTTTGCCGACTCCAGGTGCTCCACCGTGCCGGCCGGCCGCTGCGGCGCTGGCTGCCCCGCCGCCACCTCCGCCAAGCGCCGCAGCCGAGTACGGGCCGGTTCCGCGCTCGCTGGCGGACCGTAGGTGAGGATCGCGGGGGTGGCCGCGTACGCCGGTTGCGGCTCCCGAGCCGTCTCCAGCGCCACCCCACCAGCAGCCACCGCCAGGACCACTCCGCCGGCCGCCAGCACGAGACGACGTCGCGGCACCGTCCGTCTGGTAGGGCCCTCGGCGCGCTCGGAGGCGAGAATGCGCGTCAGGTCGCGCGCGCGACGCTCCTCGTCCTCGGGCCGGCTATCCCGTGCGGGATCCAAGCCGCTCAACAGTTGACGCACCTCATTGACGGCGTTCATCTCATCCACCCCAATTCGACATCGACGGCGCCGTCCGCGGCGTCCGCCCCGCCTCGACACCGACCACACCCAGCCTCGACCGAAGCCGCCGCCTGGCGCGCATCAGCCGCATCGCGAACGTCGCCCGCGAGCACCCGAGAACGACCGCCGCCTCGGCAGCGGTCAGGCGCTCCCAGGCAACCAGCCGAAGAACTTCCCGATCGGCCTCCGGGACCTGATCAAATGCCATCGCGACATCACGCTGGCTGATCACCTCGTCCGCGTGATCCGCCACCACCGACTGATCCGGCTCCGCCGCAACGCGCAGCGTCAACTCCCGCCACCGTCGACGGCCTCTGGCCTCGTTGGCCAGCACCAGCCGAGCCACCCCGTACAACCACGGCAGGGTGGACTCCGCAGGAACATCACGCAGGCGGCGCCACGCGACGAGGAAGACCTCGGCAACCACGTCGCCGACGTCAGACCCGACGACCCGCCGAGCCACATACCGCCACACGTCACCGTGATGACGTGCGTACAACTCGGTGAACCGATCTTCGCTGGCGTCCATGGCACCTCCTACTGTGCTTATGTCCGGCACTACCCGCGACATCACAACCAGCAACGAGAGACTCACCCCCAGAGCGTCAGACGCCTCGGTCATTGACCACTGACCGCCCGGCCGCCACCTGCGGCTGCCGCCTCGCATCGTCAACAAACCATCGTTTCTTGAAGATCATCCGATCGGCGTCGAAACCGCCCTGATCTGCCTTCAAAAACTCCTTCAAAAACCAGCGCGTTCAACAACAGCCCAAGGACCGTTTTCTGAGAAGATCACGGTCATGACGGGTGCGCTGAAACCCACCGAACTCCTCGCCGCCGAACCGGCGGTACTCACCAACATCCGCATCGGCTACGCCCGCGTCTCCACCGGCGGACAGAAGCTCGAACGCCAGCTCGACGCGCTCACCGCCGCCGGCTGCCGGCGCATCTTCGCCGAGAAGCAGTCCGGCCGCGACACCGACCGACCCGAGCTCGTCGCATGCCTGGACTTCATGCACCCCGGTGACACCCTGGTCGTGCCGTCCCTGGACCGGCTCTCCCGCTCGCTTCAAGACCTCATCGCCACCGTCGGGGATCTGCGCGGGCGCGGCGTCGGATTTACCTCGCTGCACGAAAACTTGGACACCACCACGCCGGGCGGCCGGCTCGTGTTCCACGTCTTCGCTGCCCTCGCCGAGTTCATCCGCGAGCTGATCGTCGCCGGTACCCGCGAGGGCCTGGCCGCCGCCCGCGCCCGCGGCCGCGTCGGCGGCCGCCCCAGCGTCATCACACCCGAGATCATCCGCGCCGCCCGAGATATGCTGCCCAACCCCGACGCCAGCGTCACCGCCATCGCCCGGCTGCTCGGCGTCAGCCCCGGCACCCTCTACAACCACATCCCCGACCTGCGCGAGTTGCGTGCCGCCGGCCGAGCCCGCAGACAGCTTTCCGCCGGCACCACCAGCTGACCCATCCAGGATCAGCGCCGTTTGGATCTGGTGACACGTTTCTTACCGGCACCCCCGGTCCTGAGCGCGCCCACACCACTCTAACTCATTACGCACCTTAACTGTCATTATGATGCAGCGACGATATGTCCAGGGATGTCCGAACCAATTATCGGATTACCGTTAATGACAATCTGATAATGAGGCACGCCCGCGCGAGCGATGACTGTGGAGACTTCGGCGGCGGCATGGCCGGGGAAGCAGTGGACGAGGGCTGCTCAGGCTTGTAACGTCCAGGTGCCCGTGACACCGCCCGAGGAGGTGAGACCCATGAACGCTGTATCGATGTGGGTGCTCCCCGTCCCGTCACGGCCGGGCGACTGACGTAGGTGTCGCCGGGAGCGCCTCCCCGTGAGGCTCTCCCGGAAGGCAACACCTGTGCACTCTGCCCATGGCACCGCCGAGCCGTCGTCGGACGAGACGGTCGCGCGCGAAGTCCCCGCACTCCCCTCCCCGACCGCCGGCCCCGACCGCGCTCTCGACTACGACGTGATCGTCGTTGGCTGCGGTCCGACCGGTGCGACGCTCGCCGCCGAGCTGCGGCTGCACGACGTACGCGTCCTCGTGCTGGAGAAGGACACCGAGCCGGCGTCGTTCGTCCGCATCGTCGGTCTGCACATCCGCAGCCTCGAACTGATGGCGATGCGCGGGCTGCTGGAGCGCATCCGCGAACGCGGACGGCAGCGTCCCGCCGGCGCCTACTTCGCCGCCATCGACAAGCCCGCGCCCGCGAACCTGGACTCCGCGCACGCGTACCTGCTGGGCATCCCGCAGCCGGTCATCGTCCACCTGCTCGAGGAACACGCGATCGACCTGGGCGCCCAGGTCCGCCACGGGTGTGCGGTGATCGACGTCGCGCAGGACGACGAGGGTGTGACCGTCCACCTGGCCGACGGGGAGCAGCTGCGTTCGCGCTATCTCGTCGGCTGCGACGGCGCGCGCAGCACGGTGCGCAAACTGCTCGGCGTCGGCTTCCCGGGCGAGCCCTCGCGCAACGAGACGCTGATGGGTGAGATGGAAGCGGACGTGCCGCCGGAGGAGATCGCCGCCAGGGCGGCCGAGATCCGCGAGACCGACAAGCGGCTGATGCTCGGACCCGCGGGCGCGGGGGTCTACCGCGTCGTGGTTCCCGCCGCGGGCGTCAGCGACCGTGCCGAATCGCCCACCATCGAGGACTTCCGACGACAGTTGCGTGCCGTCGCCGGCACCGATTTCGGCGTGCACTCCCCGCGCTGGTTGTCCCGCTTCGGGGACGCCACCCGGCTGGCCGACCGGTACCGGGTGGGGCGGTTGCTGCTGGCCGGCGACGCCGCGCACATCCATCCGCCCATCGGCGGGCAGGGCCTCAACCTGGGCGTCCAGGACGCGTTCAACCTCGGCTGGAAACTGGCCGCACAGGTTCGCCGCTGGGCGCCGGCGACCCTGCTGGACACCTACCAGGCCGAACGTCGGCCGGTCGCGGAGGACGTGTTGGACAACACCCGCGCCCAGACGGAACTTCTCTCCGACGGGCCGGGCCCGCGGGCCGTACGCAGGCTGCTCACCGAACTCATGGACATCGACGAGGTGAACCACCGCCTGCTCGAGAAGATCACCGGCATCGGCGTCCGCTACGACTTCGGCCCGGGCCCCGACCTGCTCGGCCGCCGCCTGCCCGACCTCGACGTGACGCCGGGCCGCCTCTACGGGCTGCTGCATGGCGGCCACGGCCTGCTGCTGGACCGCACCGAACGCCTGACCGTCGGCGACTGGTCGGACCGGGTCGACCACCTCGCGGACCCCGGTGCGGCGCTGGACGTTCCGGCTGTTCTGCTCCGCCCGGACGGCCACGTCGCCTGGATCGGGGAGGACCAGCGGGATCTGGACGACCACCTCTCCCGCTGGTTCGGCACGCCCACCTGACCCCGGACGCTGTCGGGGGGGCCCCCCGGTGGGGGGCCCCCCCACCGGGTCGCCGCCGCGCGCGACGCGCGAACACGGGGGGGCGCCCCCCCCGGCCGGCGCGCGCGGGGGGGGGGCCCCCCCCGCGGGGGCCCCCCCCCCCCCCCGGGGGGGCGGGCCCCCCCCCCCCCCCCCCCCGCCGGGGGGGCCCCCCCCCCCGCCCCGCCCCCCCCCCCCCCCGCGCCCCCCCCCCGACAGGACCAGCTCGAAACCGGTTGAGCCCGCCATCCGCGTTCCCGTAGGTTGCGCCTACCCCCGCCGTCGTGAGGACAGAGGACGACCCGCGTGACCCCGCCTGCTCTCCACACCTGACACCTTTCTCCACTCACCTGTAGCCGACGTTCCCGTCGGCCCTGCCGGGCTGCCCTGGTGCGCCCGGCCCTACAGCGTCCGAGGCCGCGCGTGATCGGCCTCGTGTCAGGTCTAGAGATCAGGTCTAGAGATCATGTCTTCATCACCTCATGTCGTGCTGCCCTGGGTCGTCCGCCGGACCAGGCTGCCGCTGTTGACGATGCGATGCGTCGATTGCCGGGCGGAGTCGGCGACCACCGGCGCGGGCCGGTTCCGGGTCAACGGCAACGGCAAGCTGCTGGACGTGTGGCTGCTGGTCCGCTGCGTGTCCTGCGATCGGACGAGCAAATTCGCCGTGCACGAGCGGACACCGGTCAGCTCGTTGGATCCGGAGGAGCTACGCGGTTACCAGCTCAACGATCCCGAGCTGGTGGCGTCCCGGCTGCTGGATCCGCTGTTCGCCCGGCGCAACCACTACACCCTCGACTGGACGGGCGCCTGGCAGCTGACCCGCCCGTCGGCGTGGCCCGACGGCGCGTGGCCGGTGCGCGTGGACGTCGTCTTCGACGATCCGGTGCCGGTGCGTCCGGACCGGATCATCGCGCGCGGCCTGCGCCTCAGCAGGAACGCAGTCCTGCACCGGGTCACGTGCGGCGTCCCGCTGCGCCGTCCGACCGCCGCCGGATTCAGCTTCACCGTGCTGGCCGGGGAGTAGTGCCCGCGGCCGGGCGGACCATCCGGCCCGCCCGGCCGCGCCCGAGGGCGGTCGGCTGCCCGGCTGACGGGAGTCGTCGCACCCGAGGCGACGGTCGCTCAGGCGGTGCCGTCGAGGATCGGGACCAGCTGCTCCTCCTCGTACGCCAGGTGCCGCTCCGGTTCGTCGGCGAGCTGGTCGACCTGCCGGCGTACCTCCGCCGGGTCTGTCTCGCCGTCGTGCGGGAGGTGACCCGTCGGCAGCGCCGGACGCGGGTCGAGGAGCGCCCGGACGGGGCGCTGGTCGGCGACACGGGCGGACCACGGGCCCGCCGCGCGGTCACCCGGCGGCCGGGTACCCGACTCGCTCGTGGCCCATGGCCGGCCCGGCAGTCACGTCGACGACTAGTTCCCGCACCGGCCGGGGGCAACGACGCGAACGCTCCACCGCACCGCGCGGAGCCGGCGGTCAGCCGACGAGCGCCTGGGTGCCGAGCACCGTGAGCAGCGCCAGCCGTTCGGCGTCGTCGGTGCCGGGCTCGGCGGTGAAGACCATGATCCGCAGGTCGCTGCCCGCCACCGTCAGCACGTCACAGTCCAGAACCACCGGGCCCACCCGCGGATGGTCGATCGTCTTGCGCGCGCTCTCGTGCCGGCCGACCGCTCCGGACTCCCACAGCTCGGCGAAGCGGGCGCTGTTGGCCCGCAGGTCCGCGATCAGTCGTCGCAGCCGCTGGTCGGCCGGGTAGCGGGCGGCGGCGGCGCGCAGGTCACCGACCAGCGCCGCCTCGAGTTCGCGCCGGTCCTGCGGCGTGTACCGGGCCCGACCGGCCGGGCCGAGGAACTGCCGCCACGCCCCGTTGCGCTGGTTGCCGCGCCACCCGGACGGGTCGCCCATCAGCGCGGCGTACGGGGGGTTGGCCAGCAGCAACGTCCAGGAGGCGTCGTACACGGCGACGGGTGTCCCGGCCAGCCGGTCCAGCAGCCGCTGCACGCTCGGGGTGAGGTACGCCGGCACCGTGTCCGGGCCCGGCGGCACCAGCCCGGCCAGCCGGAACAGGTGCGCCCGCTCGGTGCCCGCCAGCCGCAGGGCCCGGGCCAGCGCCTCGACGACCTGCGCCGACGGGTGGGCGGCGCGGCCCTGTTCGAGACGGGTGATGTAGTCGACGGAGATCCCGGCCAGCAGGGCCAGCTCCTCGCGACGCAGCCCGGTCGCGCGCCGCCGCCCGCCGGCCGGCAGCCCGGCGGCCTCGGGTGGGACCCGGTCCCGCCAGCGACGCACCGCCTGCCCGAACTCCGCCGTCGCCATGACCACCAGTGTGCGCCGAGGACGACGGGTTCTGCCTGGTACCGGCAGTCCCAGGAAAACCGGACGCCTGCCTGACCCGACCGGCGCGCGGGACCGTGGAGGACATGACGACAACACTCATCACCGGAGCGAACAAGGGTCTCGGCTTCGAGACCGCCCGACGGCTCGTCGCCGCCGGTCACACCGTCTACCTGGGCAGCCGGGACGCCGAACGCGGACGCCGGGCCGCCGAGCGGCTCGGCGCACGGCTGCTCCTCCTCGACGTGACCGACGACGCATCCGTCCGGGCCTCCGCGAAGGCCGTCGAGGCCGACGGCGGGCTGGATGTGCTGATCAACAACGCCGGGATCGAGGGGCGGACGCCCGACGGGGGTGTGGTCGGCGCGGCGGAGGTCACCGCCGAGTCGATGCGGCCGCTGTTCGAGACGAACGTCCTCGGCGTGGTGCGGGTCACCCACGCGTTCCTGCCGCTGCTCCGGCGCTCCGCCGCCCCCGTCGTGGTCAACGTGAGCAGTGGTCTGGCCTCGTTGACCCGCGTCACCGCCGAGGGCACCCCGTCGTACGCCTACCCGGGGGTGGCGTACCCGGCGTCGAAGGCCGCACTCAACATGGTCACCGTCCAGTACGCGAAGGCGTTCCCGGACATCCGGATCAACGCCGTGGAGCCCGGCTACACGGCCACGGACCTGAACATGCGGACGGGCACCCAGACCGTCGAGCAGGGCGCCGAGATCATCGTCCGGATGGCGCAGATCGGGCCCGACGGGCCGACCGGCGGTTACTTCGACGTCGAGGGTCGTCTGCCCTGGTGACCTGTCCGGCGAGGTACCGGGGTTGTGTTGCCGGCCGAGGCGTCAGCCCTGGTCGGCGCGCCGGACGTGCCGGTGCCCGTCGCGCGGGAACGGCGGCCGGGCGGGCAGCACCTCCTGAAACCGGAAGCCGGTCTTCTCGGCCACCCGGCAGGAGGCCGGGTTGTCCACCTGGTGCAGCAGCTCCAACCGGGTCAGGCCGGTGTCACCGAAGCGGTCGAATGCCCACCGGCTCACCGCGTCCAACGCCCGGCCGGCGACGCCGCGCCCGCGCGCCGGTGCGGCCGTCCAGTAGCCGACCTCGGCGTCCGGGCGTCCCGGGGTGACCTGTTTCAGCACGACGTTGGCCACCAGGCGCTCGCCGGCCTCCGCGTCCGCTTCGAGGACGGCGAAGCTGAACGAGGTGCCGTCCGACCAGCCCTGCCGCCGCTGCGCCAGCCACCGGTCGGCGTCCGCCGCGCTGGTCACGTGGAACCGGGTCCAGCGCAGCAGCACCGGGTCCTGGTACGCGGCCAGCAGCGCGTCCCGGTCGCCGTCGCGCCAGGGCCGCAGGAGCAGCTCCGGCGCGGACGCGCGTGCCGGCGCGCGGAGGATGATCGACATGCGGTCAGTCTGCCGCCTCGGGCCGCGACGCGGTGACCCGCCCGCGACGTCAGGCGGCGGACCGGCGGCGCCAGGGCAGCCAGGACCAGGGGGTACGGGGTGCGCGCGCCGGCGGGTCCGCCGGGGGCGCGGTGATCGCGGTGGTGGGGCGGCGCTCCTCGCGCCAGCGGCGGACCACCGCGTCGACGTCGACCGGTCGCACCACCACGCGGGGGCCGGTCGGGGTGCGCAGCCACGCCATGACCTCGGCGTTGAGGACCGCGCAGAAGGCGCGTACGGCCTGCTCGGTGGGCAGGTCACGGACCTCGTCGGGCACCTGTTCGATGCGGCGGCGCAGCTGCAGCGGGGTGGGGAGCAGCAGGTGGGCGGGGAGTTTCTCCCGCTCCATGAAACTCCTGATCCACCAGCCCTCGTCGTAGGGCAGGTTGCGGCCGGGGATGGGCTTGCCGGCGCCGGGCAGGTTGTCGAACTCGCCGCGCTCCTGGGCGGAGCGGATCTGCGCTTCGACCGCCGCTTCCCACATGTTGCTCATGTCCGACACCTCCCCGGGTCACACGGTAACGCGCCGCCGGCCGGCACCCACCGCCACGCACAGCGTCCACCCGTGCGCGGGGCATTCCCCGGCCGGGCGCGGGGGTGGCCGCCACCACGCGCCCGCGCGGGCCCGCGACGGTGGTCAGCGGGCCCGGTCGCGGGCCCGGCGGACCATCCCGGCGGCCAGCGGCGCGGCGTCCAGGTCACCGGCGGCGATGCGCCCGGCCACGGTACGGCGTACCAGCCGGTCGGCCAGCCCGGGCGCGTGCCGGGCGAGCGCCAGCTCCAGTCGCCCCCGGGTGGTGGTGGGCACGTCCCGTGGGGCCCGGCGGGCGGCGGCGGCGCGTTGGATGGCCCGGACCACTCCCTGCACCGGCTCCGGGCGGGACACGCCCTGCAACGACAGGCCGGCTTCGACGGTGCTGTCGTGGATCGGCGACGACACCATGCTCGGGTAGACGACGCTCACCCCGACGTGGGTGCCGACCTCGTGGCGCAGCGCGTCGGCGTACGCGACCAGGGCGCGCTTGCTGACCCCGTAGGCGGCGGCGAGCGGCAGCGGCAGCAGCGCCATCCGGCTGGCCACGAAGATCACCCGGCCGCGGGCGGTGATCAGGTCGGGCAGCGCCGCCGCGGTGGTCCGCCAGGACGCGAGGAGGTTCACCTCCAGCTGGTGGCGCACCACGTCGTCGGGGGGCAGCTCGGCCGGGGCGGGCCCGCCGACGCCGGCGTTGTTGACGAGCAGGTCCAGCCCGCCGAGCCGCTCGACGGCGGCGCGCACGGCGGCCGGGACGGCGTCGGGGTCGGTGAGGTCGCAGGGCAGCACCGGCACGCCGGCGTCCGGGGTGGGGTGTCGGTCGAGGCCGACCACGCTGGCTCCGGCAGCGGTCAGCGTCGCGCTCAGGTGCCGGCCGAAGGTGCCGCTGGCTCCGGTGACCAGGACACGCTTGCCGGCGAGGCGGTTCACGACCGGTGCCCGGTGCGGGCGCGGCGGGCGCCGGCGGTCAGTTCCCGGCCGAGCTGCGCCAGGTACGCGTCGAAGTCGACCCGCATCGCCGGGCGGCGCTGGCCCCAGCGGGCGGTCGCCGCCCGCAGTTCGGCCCGGCAGGCGGCCCGCTGCACCGCCGGGTCGGGCAGCGCGTAGCGGCCGGCGAGGTGGCCGGCGACGAGCCGGGCCTGCGCCTCGACCAGGGGGAACGCCGCTCCGGTGGACTGCATGAGGCCGACGAACATCAGGCCGGGGGCGTCGGGGTGGAACACGTGCCGATACAGCGGCAGGGCCTCCGGGCCGTCGCCGAGCAGCGCCGGGTCGAGGAACGGGATCTCCACCCGGTAGCCGGTGCACCAGACGACGAGGTCGACCTCGTCGGCGCGGCCGTCGGTGAACGACACCCGTCGCCCGTCGAAGCCGGCGATCGCGGGGCGGGCCTCGATGTCGCCGTGGGTCAGCCGGGACAGCAGCGCGTCGGAGAGCGTCGGATGGTCCTGAAGGAAGCCGTGGGTCGGCGCGGGCAGGCCGTAGCGGGTGGGCGCGCCGACCGTGGTGCGCAGCATCGTCTGGCTGATCCGTTGCCGCAGCCGCCACGGCAGCCGTCGGGCCAGCGCCCCGTTGAGGGTGTCCGACGGGCGGCCGAGCAGGTATTTCGGCACCACCCAGACGCCGCGGCGCAGGGAGAGCAGGGTCCGGTCGGCGGCGTACGACGCGTCGACGGCGATGTCCATCGCGGAGTTGCCGCCGCCGACGACGAGGACCCGGCGGCCGGCGAGCTGCTCCGGGCCACGGTAGTCGTGGCTGTGCAGCTGCTCGGCCGTGCAGGTGCCGGGGTGGGCTGGGGTGGGTGGCTTCGGTACCCGGTTGTGGCCGTTGGCGACGACGACGGCGTCGACGCTCACCTCGACCGTCCCCTGCGGACCGTCGGCGCGCACCGTCCAGGTGCCGTCGGGTCGGTGGGTGACCCGCTCGACGGTGTGCCGGAGTCGCACGGCCTCGCGCAGCCCGAAGCGGTCCGCGTAGTCGGCGAGGTAGCCGGCGACCCGGGTGTGGTCGGGGTAGTCCGGCCAGTCGGCGGGCATCGGGTGGTCGGCGAACTGGGTGCGCCCCCGGCTGGTGTTCAGGTGCAGGGTCCGGTACGCGGGTGAGCCGGGAGAGCCGTACACCCAGAGGCCGCCGACCTGGTCGGTGGCCTCGAAGCAGACCGCGGGCACACCGGCGTCGGCGAGCGCCTTCAGGGTCGCGAGTCCGGCCGCGCCGGCGCCGACCACCGCCACCGTCGGCCGCTCATCCATCCCGCCCCCCGGTCATTAATCCAACGTTCGATGGATATTGCCGCCGCCGGTCGGTTCCGTCAAGAGTCGACCGGTCCGTACAGGCGGTCCAGCAGGTGGTGCACGAAGCGGCGGAACTCCGCGCGTTCCCGCTCCCGGGCCGTGCCGGCGGCCAGCAGGGCCACCACGTGCCCGTGCACCGCCCAGACCAGGCTCCGGGCGGTGACGCGCGGGGTCGGCTCGACCAGCGCGCCGGTCGAGGCTGCCGCGCCGAGCAGGTCCGTCACCAGGCCGTAGAGCGGGGTCGCGTAGCGGGCGTCGAGGTCGGCGTGCCGGTCGGGCTCCAGCCACCGGCGCAGCCACAGCGCGGTGGTCTCCGGGCGTTGCTCGAGGAAGTCGACGAAGACGTCGACGAGGTCGTGCAGGGCCCGCCGGGCGGCCGTCGGCCCGGTCGCGAGGGCGGACCGCGCGCGCTCGGCCGCGGCCTCCAGCACCTCCCGCTCGGCGGCGAAGACCCAGGCGAAGCAGGCGTCGTAGAGTTGCGCCTTCGTACCCAGGTGATGCGAGACCGTGGCCACGTCGACGCCGGCGGCCGCCGCGATCTCCCGCAGCCCGACGGCGTCGAAGCCGCGTCGGGCGAAGAGCGCGGTGGCCTCGGTGAGCACCACCTCGCGGGTCGGTCGCGTCTCGTCGCGGCGGGGTCGTCCCGGCCGGCGTCGGGGCATGGTCATGGCGGCCATTCTGCTCCTAGAATCCATCAACCGTTGGATTGGCGGGCGGGCGCGCCCGGACAGGAGGCCGCCGTGACCGGGCTCGACCACCAGCCGACCAGCACGGACACGACGCTGCCCCGCGGTCCCCTCGTCGGCTTCGCCACCGGCTCGCTCGGCATGGGCGTCTGGGTGACCGTGCCCGGCCTGCTGCTGCTCTACTTCCTCACCGACATGCTGGCCGTCGCGCCGTGGCTGGCCGGCCTGGCCCTGCTGCTGCCGAAGATCGCCGACGTACTGCTGCACCCGTGGGTCGGGCACCGCAGCGACGTCGAGCAGGCCCGCCGCGGCAACCGGCAGCGGCTGCTGCTGCTCGGCTGCGCCCTGCCGGTCGCCTTCGCGGCGCTGTTCGCCGTGCCCGGCGCGCTGACCGGCGCGCCCGCCGCCGCCTGGGTGGCGGTCGTCTTCGTCGCCGGCAACCTGCTCTTCGCCGCCTACCAGGTCCCCTACCTCGCCACCCCCGCCGACCTGCGGATCGGCTACCACGAACGCACCCGGCTGATGGCGTTCCGGATGGTCGTCCTCACCCTGGGCATCCTCCTGTCCGGGCTGCTCGCTCCCCTGCTCGCCGGCGGCGACGCCGCGACCCGGACCGGCTACCAGCGGATGGGTCTCCTGCTCGCCGCGGGGATGCTCGTCGTCCTGCTGGTCGGCGTCGCCGGCATCGCCCGACTACGCCGGGCCGCGGCCACCCCGACGCCGACGCACGGCGGATGGCGGGCCCTGGTCGCGGCGCTGCGCGACCGGCAGTTCCGCTGGCTCGTCGCCGCCTACCTGGCCATGTCCACCACCACCCACCTGGTCCTCGCCGCGGTGCCCTACTACGCCGAGTACGAGCTGGGCCGCACCGGCCTGACGACCGTGCTGGTCGGCGCGTTCGTCGCGCCCGCGCTGCTGGTCACCCCGGCCTGGCTGGTGGTGGCCCGGCGGCTCGGCAAGCAGCGGGCGCTGCTGGTGGCGCAGGGCGCCTTCGCGGTCGGCTCGCTGGTGCTCGCCCTGGGCCGCCCGGCCGGGCTGCCGGTGCTGGTCGGCGCGGTGGCGGTGCTCGGCGTCGCGTTCGCCGGCATGCAGCTGCTGCCCTTCTCGATGGTCCCCGACGTGATCCGTGCCGCCGGCGCCGCCGGCGCCGGCACCTACACCGGCGTCTGGACCGCCACCGAGGCGACCGGCGCCGCGCTCGGCCCCTACCTGTACGCGCTCTGCCTGGCCGTCGGCGGGTTCGTCGCCTCCGCGGCCGGCGAGACGGTCGTGCAGCCCGGCTCGGCGCTGACCGCCGTCCGCTACGGCTTCGGTCTGCTGCCGGCCGCGCTGATGCTCGCCGCGCTGCTGCTGCAACGCCGCTACACCCTCGACGCGGCGGCCCGCGCGGCGAGCTGACCGAGCCGTACGGCGCCTGCCCGGCGCGGCCCGCGACGGGGCGCCCCGGCCGCGCGCCACTAGACTTCCGCTTCGATGGACGCCCAGCCCACCCCCGCCGAGACCCGCCCCTGCGGCCACTGTGGACGACCGGTGCCGCAGCGCGTCGGCGCGGGCCGTCCGTTCCGCTACTGCCGCGACAACGACGGCGCCTGCCAGCGCGCCTCCCGCAACAGCCGAATGCGGCACCGCAACGCCCCGGGGCTGCCCGGACAGGTGGCCCGCACCTGGGAGGCGGTGGACCGGCTCGACCAGATCGTGGAGACTCTCGCCGAGGCCCTGCACGCCGAACTCTCCCCGGTCGGGGTCGAGCGGCAGCTCGCCGAGGCGCGGGCCGAGGCGGCCACCGCCGTGGCCGCCGCGCAGACCGAGCGCGACGAGGCGCGCCGCGCCGCGGAGGACGCCGCCGCGGCCGCCGCCCAGGCCCGGGAGCAGGCGCGAGCCGCGCTCGCCGAGCGGGACGAGGCCCGGGAGGCGGCCGACCGCGCGCAGCGCCAGGCATCCGACGACGCCGAGCGTGCCCAGCGGGCCGAGGCGGCCCGGGACGAGGCGCACCGGGCGGCCAGCGCCGCCGACGCGCTGCGCACCCAGGCCGAACGGGACCGCGACGTCGCGCGGCGGGAACTGGACACCGTGCGCGGCGAACGCGACGCCGAGCGGCGTCGGGTCGCCGACCTCGCCGCCGAGCGGGACACCGCCCGGGCCGACGCCGACCGGGCCACCCGCGCGGCCACCGACGCCGCCGACCGCGCGCAGCGGTGGCGCGCCGAGGTCGAGGACGTGCGGCGACAGATCGAGCAGGCCCGCACCGACACCGCCCGCGCCCGCGCCGGCGCCGCCGACGCGGTGCGCGCCCGGGAACAGGCCGACCGGTCCCGCGACCGGGCCGAGGAGACCGCGCGGCAGGCGACGGCCGCCCGCGAGGAAGCGCTCGCCGAGACCGGGCGGCTGCAGGCCGAACTGGCCGGCGCCCTCGCCCGGCACGACGCGCTCGCCGGTGAACTGTCCACCGCCCGGGCGGCCACGGCCGCCGTCGAGGAGCGGCTCACCGAGCTGACCGTACGGCTGCGCGCCGCGGAAGCCGACCGCGACCTGGCCCAGCAGCGGGTCGCCCAGCTCGCCGGCCAGGTCGGCGACCTGGCCGCCGCCCTGGCCCGGCTGGGCACGGGCACCACGCCCGGCCCCGCAAGCGGTGTCGATCTCCCGGCGACCTGAGCCCCGCGCACTCGCGCGTCATGCCTTGTCACCCTCCGTTCATCAACCGTCCATTCAGGTATTTACTGATGGCGATTCTCGGGAGGGGTCCCCCGGTTCCCTCCCCTAGCATCGGCACAGACCGATACGGCTTCGACACGTTCATGGGGGGACGCACGTGCCGGCCAGGCCGACCGAGTATGTCTTCGCTGCCTCTTTCGCCCAGGAATGGATCTGGCTGGCCAGCCGGATCGGGGCGCAAGCCTCGGCCTACAACCTCCGGACACCGGTCCTGCTGCCGGCCGGCACCGACGCCGAGGTGCTGCGCGCCGCGCTGACCGAGCTGACCCGGCGGCACGAGCCGCTGCGCACCGCGCTGCGCCCGGGCGAGGGCGGCCTCACCCAGGTGGTCCTCTCCGACCTGCCGATCCACCTCGACGAGACGGACCTGTCCGACCTGGCCGCGACGGAGCGCGCCGCGCGGCTGGCCGAGCTCACCGCCGCCGACCTGGCCACCGCGTTCCCGCTGGAACAGGCGCCGCTGTGGCGGGCCCGGCTCGTCCACCGCCGACCGGATCGTCCGGCGCTGCTGTTCACCGCCCACCACACGATCTTCGACGGCAGCTCGACGCCGATCCTCATCCGGGAGATCGAGGAGCTGTGCCAGGCTCGGCTGGACGGCCGCCCGGCCCGGCTGCCCGCCCTCGACATCCAGTACGCCGACTGGGCGGTGTGGCAACGGGATCAGGCCGGCAGCGCCGCCGCCGCGGCCGACCTCGCGTACTGGCAGGAACGGCTCGCCGACGTGCCCCCGGTGCACGGGCTGCTGCCCGACCGGCCACGGCCCGCGTCGACGGCCTTCCCCGGGGCGGAGGTCACCTTCGCGGTACCCGCCCCGCTGGGCGAGACCCTCGCCGACGTGGGCGCCCGACAGGGGGCCAGCACCGCGATGGTGCTGCTCGCCGGCTACGCGGCCCTGCTGCACCGGCTCAGCGGGGACCCGACGGTCCTCGTCGGCATGCCGGTGGCCGGACGCGACCGGCCCGAACTGGCGCCGATGATCGGAATGTTCGTCAACACGCTGGTCCTGCGGATCGACGTCAGCGGCGACCCGAGCTTCAGCGAGCTGATCGGCCGGGTACGGGAGACGATGCTGTCCGCCTGGGAACACCAGGAGCTGCCGCTGCCCCGCCTCGTCGAAGCGCTCAACCCGCCCCGCCTGCCCGGCGTGCAGCCGCTCTACCAGCTCGGCTTCAACTACCTCGGCGACGTGGGGCTGAGCACCAGCAACGGATCGGCCCGTGAGGAGCTGCTGCTGGAGATCAGCGCCACCGAGGGCCGCCTGGAGTACCGCAGCGACCTGTTCGACGCCGCCACCGCCGAGCGGATCGTCGCCCGCTACCTGACCCTGCTGCACGCCGGGCTCGCCGCCGCGCACCGGCCCGTGTCGGCGCTGCCGCTGCTGCCCGCCGACGAACGGGACCTGCTCGTCGCCGGCTGGGCGGCCGGCCCGCCCGCCCCCGACCCCGGCACCGGCGTGGTCGACCTGATCCTCGCCCGCGCCGCCGCCACCCCCGACGCGGTCGCGATCCGCGACGCCGGCCGGTCCCTGACCTACCGGCAGCTCGACGAGCAATCTCGCCGACTCGCCGCCCGACTGCGAGCCCTCGGCGCCGGACCGGAGCGGCTGGTCGGCCTGGCGTTGCCGCGCGGCACCGACGTGGTGGTCGCCATGCTGGCGGTGCTCCGGGCCGGCGCGGCCTACCTGCCGCTGGAACCCGCGTTCCCGGCGCGGCGGCTGGCCGACCTGATGGCCGACACCGCCACCGAGGTGGTCGTCTCCACCGCCGCGATCGCGGAGACCCTGCCCGCCGGGGCGTACCGCCTGGTGCGGGTCGACGACCCCGACGACGACCCGGCCCCCGCCGACCACCCGCCGGTCACCGTCCACCCCACCGCCCTGGCGTACGTGCTGCACACCTCGGGCTCCACCGGCCGACCCAAGGGCGCGATGATCGAGCACCGCTCGCTCGCCACCCACGCCACCTGGTTCGCCCACCGACACGGCATCACCCCGGCCGACCGGCTGCTCGTCATCGCCTCACCGAGCTTCGACGTGTTCGGCCAGGAGGTCTACCCGGCGCTGGTCGCCGGCGCCACCCTGGTGATCGCCCCACCGGCCGGAGCACTCGACCCGGCCGCGGTGCTCGACACGATCCGGACCGAACAGGTCACCCTGCTCTCCAGCGTCCCGACGGTGCTGCGACACCTGGTCACGCAGCCCGGCTTCGCGGCCGCCACCGCCACGCTGCGACAGGTGGTCTGCATCGGCGAGCAGCTCGACGGCGACCTGGCCGCCGACCTCGCCACGGCCCGGGCGGTGCCGCTGCACAACACCTACGGCCCCACCGAGACGACCATCGCGGTGTCCGCCCACACCGTGTCGCCCGGCGACGCCCGGCCCGGCCCGGTGCCGATCGGCGTGCCGATGGAGGGCGCCCAGCTGTACGTCCTCGACGAGCGGGGTGAGCCCCTCCCCGTCGGCGTGCCCGGCCACCTGCACATCGGCGGCGTGCCGGTCGGTCGCGGCTACCTGAACCGTCCCGTCGAGACGGCGGCCGCGTTCGTGCCCGACCCGTTCGGCGCACCGGGCGGGCGGCTGTACCGCACCGGCGACCGCTGCCGGTGGCGATCCGACGGGACCCTGGAGTTCCTCGAACGGCTCGACCGGCAGGTGAAGGTCAACGGCGTCCGGGTGGAGCTCGGTGAGATCGAGACCGCGCTGCGCGCCCAGCCCGGGGTGCGGCAGGCCGCCGTCGCCGTACGCCCCGACGGCAGCGGCGGGCAGCGGCTCATCGGCTACCTCACCGGCGACGCCGACCCGGCGGCCCTGCGCACGGCGCTGCGGGACACGCTTCCGTCGCCCCTGGTGCCGACGGCCTTCGTGCACCTCGACGCCCTGCCGTTGATGCCCAGCGGCAAACTCGACGTCAAGGCGCTGCCCGAGCCGGCCGACACCGGCGACGCCGCCGAGTCGTTCACGGCCCCGCGCACCGGCGCGGAACACCTGGTCGCGACGGCGTGGGCCGAGGTGCTGGGCGTCGACGCCATCGGTGTGCACGACAACTTCTTCGACCACGGCGGGCACTCCCTGCTGGCCAGCCGGGCCGTCGCCCGGATCGGCGGCCTGCTGGACCTGGACATCCCGATCCGCCTGCTGTTCGCCAACCCGACGGTCGCCGAGCTGGCCGTCGAGGTGGAACGGCTGCTGGTCGCCCACCTCGACGAGCTCTCCGAGGACGAGGCCGCCGCGCTCCTCGCCACACTGGAAAGGTAGGCCGTTCCATGTCCACAACCCCGGAGTCGGCGGCCCGGGAGGCACCTCTCTCCGCCACCAAGCAGGCCCTGCTGCAGCGGCTGCTGCGCCAACCCACCACCGGCGGCGCCGGCCGCCTCGACCGGGCGCCCGCGGACGCCCCGCCGACCCTGTCGTACGCCCAGGAGCGGCTCTGGTTCATGGACCAGTTCGCGCCGGGCGTCGCCGCCTACCACGTGCCGGTGGCCGTGTGGCTCGACGGTGACGTGGACGCCGACGCGCTGCGCGACGCGCTCGCCGACGTGGCCGCCCGGCAGGACAGCCTGCGCATGCGCTTCCCGGCCAGCGACGACGGCGCGCCGACCGTGCGGGTCGACGAGCCGGGGCCGGTGCCGCTGGCCCGGGGCACGGTCACCGCCGACGACCCCGACGAGGCCCGCCGGCAGGCTGTGGAGCTGGCCGGCGAGCACGCCGCCGAGCCGTTCGACCTCGCCGACGGGCCGCTGTGGCGGGCCCTGCTGGTCGACCACGGCGACCGGCGGTGGCTGCTGTCCCTGGTCACCCACCACATCGTCAGCGACGGCTGGTCCATCGACGTCCTCGTCGGTGACCTGCTCATCGCCTACCGGGCCCGCCGGGACGGACACGCCCCCACCTGGGCGCCGCTGCCCGTCGGCTACGGCGACTACGCGCACTGGCAGCGGCACCGGCCCGACGCCGACCGTGGGCTCACCTACTGGACCGGGCAGCTCACCGACGTGCCCGCGCTGGAGCTGCCCGGCGACCGAGCCCGGCCGCCGACGCAACGCTTCGACGGCGCGACCCACCGGTTCGCGGTGGACGCCACGCTCACCGACGCGGTCACCGCGCTGGCCCGCCGCCACGACGCCACCCTCTACATGACCCTGCTCGCCGCGTACGAGGTGTTCCTCGCCGGCCACGCCGACCAGCACGACTTCGCCGTCGGCTCGCCGGTGGCCGGGCGGCACCGGCCCGAATTGGAGGGCCTGGTCGGCATGTTCGTCAACATGCTGCCGCTGCGCGCCCGGCTCGACCCGGACGAGTCGTTCCACGACCTGCTCACCCGCACCCGGCAGGAGGTGCTGGACGCCCTCACCCACCAGGAGGTGCAGTTCGAGCACCTGGTGGCGGAGCTCGACGTGGCCCGCGACGTCAGCCGGTCGCCGCTGTTCCAGGTGACCTTCGCGTTGCAGAACTACCAGATGCGCGACCACAGCGCCGGCGGCGACGGCCCGGCCGTGCACTGGGAGGTCCCGGACCTGGGGGCCACCCGGTTCGACCTGGAGCTGCTGGTCGTGCAGACCGGCGACGGCGAGCTGTGGTGCGAGTTCAGCTACGACACCGCCCTGTTCGACGCCGACACCGTCGCCCGGCTCGGTGAGCGGTTCGTGGCGCTGCTGCGCACCGTGACCGACCGCCCCGACGCGCCGCTGCGCACGGTGGAGCTGCTCACCGACGCCGAACGCGCCCAGGTGCTCGACGGCTGGGGCGCCCGCGCCGGCCGGTTCCCGGTCGAGCACACCCTGCCCGCGCTCTTCGCGGAGCAGGCCGCCCGCCGCCCCGACGCGGTGGCCCTCGTGCACCGCGACGAACAGCTCACCTACGCCGAGCTGGACGCCCGGGCCGAGCGCCTCGCGGCCCGGCTGCGCCGCCTCGGCGTCGGCCCCGACACGCTGGTCGCGCTGCACCTGCGGCCCGGCCTCGGCACCGTGACCGCGATCCTCGGCGTGCTCAAGGCGGGCGGCGCGTACGTGCCGCTGAACCTGGCGTACCCGCGCGAGCGGCTGGAGTTCATCCTCTCCGACACCGGCGCGCCAGTGCTGGTCACCGACGAGGCGTCGGACGCCGAACTGCCCACGTACGACGGTCGGGTGGTGCACCTCGACGCGCCGCAGGACGACCCGGAACCCGTCACGGACGACTCGCCGCGGGCCGCCCGCCCCGGCGACCTGGCCTACGTCATCTACACCTCCGGCTCCACCGGCCAACCCAAGGGAGTGCTGGTCGAGCACCGGCAGGTGGTGCGGCTGCTCACCGCCTCCGAGGCGCACTTCGACTTCGGCCCCGAAGACGTGTGGGCGCTGCTGCACTCGTACGCCTTCGACTTCTCCGTCTGGGAGATGTGGGGCGCGCTGGCGTACGGCGGCCGGCTGGTGATCGTGCCACCGGAGGCGGTACGCGACCAGGAGCGGCTGCTGGACGTGCTGGCCGAGCAGCGGGTGACCGTGCTCAACCAGACCCCGGCGGCGTTCCGGGGGCTGCGCGCCACGCTCACCGAGACCGACCGCTCCTTCGCCGACCTGTCGGTCCGCGTCATCGTCTTCGGCGGCGATGCCCTTTACGTCCGCGAGCTGCGGCACTGGCTGAGCCGCTACGGCGATCAGAGCCCCGCCCTGGTCAACATGTACGGCATCACCGAGACGACGGTGCACGTCACCGCCCAGCGGATCCGCCGCGCCGACGTGCGCCGCGGCGCGGACTCGCCGATCGGTCGGCCCCTCGACGACCTCCGCGCGTACGTGCTGGACCGGCACCTCAACCCGGTCCCGGTGGGGGTGCCCGGTGAGCTGTTCGTCGCCGGGGAGGGGCTGGCCCGCGGCTACCTGAACCGGGCCGGGCTGACGGCGCAGCGGTTCCTGCCGGAGCCGTTCAGCGGCGAGCCGGGCGCCCGCATGTACCGCACCGGCGACCGGGTGCGCTGGCGGGCCGACGGCACGCTGGAGTACCTGGGCCGCGTCGACCGGCAGGTGAAGATCCGCGGCTACCGCATCGAGCTGGGCGAGATCGAGGCCGCCCTGCAACGCCACCCCGAGGTGCGGACCTGCGCGGTGCTCGCGCAGCCCGACGGCACCGGCGACCGGCGGCTGGTCGCGTACGTGGCGGCGGCCGACGGCACCCGCCGGCCCACCCCCGCCCAGTTGCGCGAGCACGTCGCCCGCAGCCTCGCCGACTACATGGTGCCGGCCGCGTTCGTGGTGCTCGACGCCCTGCCGCTGACCCCGAACGGCAAGCTGGACCACCGCGCGCTACCCGACCCGGACCTGGCCCAGCAGCAGGTGGAGCAGGAGTTCGTCGCGCCTGCGACCGCGAGCGAGCAGCTCATCGCGCAGGTGTGGACGCAGCTGCTGCCGGTCGAGCAGCTCAGCGTCGACGACGACTTCTTCCTCGTCGGCGGGCAGTCGCTGCTGGCCGCGCAGGCCGTCACTCGGATCCGGCGGGCCCTGACGGAGGCCGGATCCACCGCCACGCTGTCCCTGATGGACCTGTTCCGCTGCCGTACGGTCCGGGAACTGGCCCGGCTGCTCGACGACCCGACGCCGGACGACCAGCCGGCCCGGCTGCTGCACGAGTTGACCCGCCCGGTCCGCGACGACGAGCACGTGCGCTCCCTGGTCTGCGTGCCCTACGGCGGCGGCAGCGCCGCCGTGTACCAGGCGCTGGCGGACGCGATGCCTCCCGGGCACCGGCTCTTCTCGGCGGCGATCCACAACCAGGAGGCCGGCGGCGCGGAGGACACCCTGCCCTTCGGCGATCTGGTCGACGCGGCGGTCACCGAGATCCTGCGCGACGTCACCGGGCCGCTGGTGCTCTACGGCCACTGCGGCATCGGCAGCGCCGTCGTGGTCGAGGTGGCCCGCCGGCTCCAGGTGGCCGGGCGGCCGGTCGAGGCGGTGTACGTCGGTGGCATCTTCCCGTTCGCCCGGCCCCGAGGCCTGCTGTCGCGGCTGTCCCGGCTGGCCGAGCTGGAGCGCTTCCGCAGCAACCGCACGTTCATCACCCGGCTGGTGGGGCGCGGCGTCGACATCGAGGAGCTGGGCCTCGACGAGGTGAACCGGGTCATCCGGAACATGCGCCACGACACGCGCAGCGCGGAGGACTACTACAGCGGCCTGCTCGACGGGCGGGTCGACCGGATCGACGCCCCGGTCATCTCCGTCATCGGTGAGCAGGACCCGGCGACCGACTACTACGAGGAACGGTTCCGGGAGTGGGACTTCCTCTCCGACACGTGCGCGCTGGTCGTCCTCGACGAGGGCGGGCACTACTTCAACCGCTACCGGGCCACCGAGGTCGCCGAGATCGTCACGCGTACGCACGTGGCCCTGGCTGACGGCGACACGGCGACGCTGACCCGGGCCGTGCGCGGGCCGGACAGCGACTGGTGGCTGCACGGCGTGCACCGGCGCGGCGACGCCGAACCACCCGTGGGCGACGGCGGCGGCGAAGAGCCGCCCGTGGGCGGGGACCGCCCCGCCGCCGGCGCGGCGGGGCCGCGTCGGCGGCCCGCCGAGCCGAGCATGCCCCGGTTCCTCGGCGTGGCCGCCGGGCAGCTGGTGTCGCTGATCGGTTCGGCGTTCACCCAGTGGGCGATCCCCATCTGGATCTACCTGACCACCGGGTCGGTGATGCAGTTGGCGCTGTTCGTCACGTTGGCGCTGGTGCCCGGCCTGCTGGTCGCCCCGCTGGCCGGCGCGGTCGTCGACCGGTCACACCGCAAGACGGTGCTGATCGCCGGCGACGTCGCCGCGTGGGTCACCCAGATCGCGCTCGGTGTGCTGCTGTGGACCGACACCCTGCAGATCGGGCACATCTACGGCCTCATGGTCGCCCTGTCGCTCGCCACGGCCTTCCAACGTCTCGCGTACGTGGCTTCGGTGCCGCAGCTGGTGCCCAAGCGCTACCTGCGGCACGCGATCGGCGTCGTCGAGATGGTCAACGGCGCGGGGACGCTGTTCGTGCCGCTGTTCGCCGCCGGTCTGCTGGCCACCATCGGCCTGGACGGCATCCTGGTCATCGACATCGTCAGCTACGGGGTCGCGGTCGTGGTCACCGTGTTGATCCGCTGGCCGGCCCGGATGGGTTGGCACCGCCGGGAGTCCCTGGCGGCGGAGATCGCCAACGGTTTCCGCTACTCGTGGGGCCACCGCCACTTCCGGGCGATGCTGCTGTTCTTCCTGGTGCTGAACATCTTCCTGGCACCACCGCTGATCCTGATGAGCCCGTTGGTGCTGTCGTTCGGTGGGCTGGCCGACGCCGCGCAGGTGTCGTTCGTCTCCGGCATCGGGGCGACGGTGGCCGGTCTGGCGGTCGCCCTGTGGGGCGGCCCCGCGCGCCGGCCGATGCGCGGGGTGCTGCTGTCGGTCCTGGCCATGGGGGTGGCGTGCGTGCTGATCTCGGTACGCCCCGACCCGCTGCTGATCGCCGTGGGCGCCTTCGGGCTCACCGCCGGGTTGACCCTGACCACCGGCATCTACCGGGCCATCGTCCAGGTGAAGATCCCTCAGCGTTACCACGGCCGGGCCGCCGCCCTGAACCAGATGATCTCGTGGTCGACGTTGCCGCTGGGCTTCGCGGTGATCGCGCCGTCCGCGACCGCCCTGTTCGAGCCGATGTTGATGCCCGGCGGGCGGCTCGCCGGCACCGCCGGCCGGCTGGTCGGGGTCGGGGAGGGACGCGGCATCGCGTTCGTCTTCCTGCTCTGCGGCCTGATCATCGCGGTGCTGGTGGCGGTGGCCTCGCGGATCCGGGCGGTCGCCCGGTTCGACACCGAGGCGCCGGACGCGATCGCCGACGACCTGGTGGGTGTGGAGTCGCTGCGGCACCGTCGGGCGCCCGACGGGTCGGAGTCGGTGGTGCCGTCGCGGCCCCGCGCCTCGGCGGGGCGGGCGGCGTGACCGCCGTCGACGCGCCCGGCGCGGCGGCGGCCGGCGGCCCGCTGGACATCGACGTGATCATCGTTGACGGTGGGCGGGTGCTGGGCCGCCGCGGTGACGGCGCGGTGGCCCTGCCCCGGCTGCGGTTGACCGAGCCGTGGCCGCCGCCGAGCAGCCAGCTGCCCGCCGCGGTGGCCACCGAGACCGGTCTGCGGGTGGCGCTGCTCGCCCCGCTGGACAGCACCCTGTTCACGGCCGAGCCGGTCGACGGGCACCCGGCGGGCGGGTACGCCTGGCACGACGTCGCCGCGTTCGGCGCCGGCCCGGTGCGGGCGTGGCGGCACCGGCCGGAGCCGGCCGGCGGCCCGGACTGGTACCGGCCGGGCTGGTTCGCCGCGGCGTGCGCCTGGCTGGACGAGACCCTCGCGGAGCGGGGCGCGGGGCGCACCGGGCCGGTGGCGCAGATCCGGCACTGGACCACGTCGACGGTGCTGCGGGCACCCACCACGGACGGCGCGGTGTTCCTCAAGGCGTCCCTGCCGGTCCTCGCCGACGAGCCCCGGGTGATCGCCGAGCTGGCCCGGTCGTGGCCGCGGGCGGTGCCCGAGGTGCTGGCCGACTCGCCCCGGCGCGGCTGGTGGCTCAGCGCCGACTTCGGCGCCCAACCCCCCGCCCGCGACGGCGGGGCCGCGCTGCGGATGTTGGCCCGGATGCAGACCGCCACGGTCGACCGGACGGATCCGCTGCGCGCGGCGGGTGTCCCCCGGCTCACCCTGGACGACCTGGCCGCCCGGGCGCCGGCGGTGACCCGCCGCGCCGAGCTGTGGGGTGCCCGCGGCGGGGCGAACCTGACCGGGGTGGCGATGTGGTTGCAGGACCGCTGCGCCGAGCTGGACGAGTTCGACCTGCCGTTGACCCTGGTGCACGGCGACCTGCACCCGGGCAACGTGGCGGACCGCCCGGACGGGCCGCTGCTGTTCGACTGGAGTTTCGCCCGGGTGTCGCACCCGCTGCTGGATCTCGGCGGGTGGCTGCACGCGGTGTCCGAGGCGCAGGCGCGCCGGCACGTCGACGCGTACCTCGACGGGTGGCGGCAGGTCGCGGCCCCGGCGGAGTTGCGGGAGGCGTGGCGGGTCGCGAAGCCGGTCGCGGCGCTGGCGGAGCTGGTGAAGTTCGCCGACCTGATCGACGCGACGGGCGCCGGCTACGAGTTCGACTACCTGCCGATGGCGGGGGTGTGGGCCCGCCGGGTCCTCGACGCGGTGGCCGGCCGCGACGAGCACCTCACCGGCTGGGGCGACGCCTGAGCCGGTCCCGGCCACCGGCCGGGCCGGTCCACGGGCCGGAACCGCCGAGCGGCGGGGGTTCCCGGCCGGTTACGGCCCGGCGATGATGCTGGGGTGGGGGATCTCCTCGGCGCGGGCGCAGGTCTCGATCTCCGGGGTGAGCGCCGCGACCGGCAGTTGGTCCCCGGCGGTCTCACGCCGCCGTAGGGTCTCGGTGTGGGTGGCGCGGGTACCGGGGTCGTCACGGAACCGGTCGAGGAACGCGTCGACCGCGACCACGAGCGCCACCGGGCGCCGGGCGGTCGGCAGCGGGATCACGACATCACAGAAAGGCACAGGTGCCCTCGCCCAAGAGCTGCGACAGCACCAGGGCGTGCGGTTCCAGAATCCGCGCACGCCCTGGTGGTCAAGGGTTACTGTCAGTGTTTCCGATCGTCAGCGTAGGAACTTGAGGAGCATCGTGGTGAGCTCCTGCGGTCGCTCCTCGGTGAGCCAGTGGCCGGTTTCCGCCATCACCTGAGTCTCGACGTTGGCGGCGTAGTCCTTCCACTGCGTTCCCACGGCGCTGCTGAGGGCCTCTTCGCCGCCGACGGCCAGGATGGGCATCTGAAGCAGCCCCGCCTTGCGGAACTTCTCGTTCTGGGCGATGTCCGTGTGAAGGGATTGGTACATGTCCATCCACGCCTTGAACCGGCCAGGCTCGCGCAGGTATCGGGCGTAATATTCGTAGTCGCGCTCGTCGAAGGCCCCGTCCACCGCCAGGTACTGCTCGATGAAGTCTTTGACCAGGTCGCGCTCGTGTCCACGGACCAGGTCCTGGGCCCAGTTCTCCTGGAAGAACCCGAGGTGCCACGTCGACAGTTCCCCCTCCGCGGGGAAGGCCGGGAACGTGTAGAGGGAACGGTCGGGGATCGGCCCCTCCATCACCACCATCCGGCTGACCTCGGCCGGCCACATGGCGGCGTACGGGTAGGCGATCCAGGCGCCGATGTCGTGCGCGACGATCTGGACGCCCTTGTGGAGGTTGAGCTGGGTGAGCAGCTGGTGCACGTCGTCGGCCAGTTGTGCCGTGTCGTAGCCCGTCTGCGAAACGGAGGAGCTACCGGTCCCGCGCAGGTCGACCGCGATCACGGTGTGGTCCTTGGCGAGTGCCTTGAGCTGCGGCTCCCACTCGGCGGAGGTCTGCGGGAAGCCGTGCAGCAGCACCACCGGTGAGCCGCTGCCGCCGCGGAGGTAATGCATCCGGAAGTCGCTCACCTGCGCGTACTTCGACTGGAAGCCGTCCGGCAGCCGGTAGGGCAGCCCGGTGGTGGCGCCTTGCGCGGCGGCCGAGTCCGGCCGCGGGTTGACGCCGGCGTTCGCTGAGACCAGGCCGGTCCCGGTGAGAACGGCGAAACCGGTGATGGCGGCGATGACAGTCCCGATAAGGACGGCCATTCCCTTTCTCATGATTCTCTCCTAGTGCGTGATCAGCCTTGTGTCGATCACTATCGATCCGACCGCACACCGGAATCGTGTGCAGCGGACGGCTCGGGGGCGCACGGGGTTTACCGCGCGGTCGTCCAAGCGGGATGTGCCTGGACTGGCTTAGTTGCTCGATCGGCGCAGCGAGGCGAGCAGGAGGCCGCCGGCGATGACTGCGGTCGCCCCGGCGATCAAGGGGGTGGTGGTCGACTGCCGGTCCACGATGACCCCGCCGACGGCAGCCCCGGTGGCGATGGCGAGATTGCACACCGACACGATGACGCCGCTGACCTGCTCGATCCGGGTCGGTTCGGTGTGTGCTCCCCAGGTGAGCACAGTCGTAGGGACACCGCCGAATCCGAAGCCCCACAACGCGATCGCGAGCACGAGCGCGGGGCGGTGTCCGCCGATGGTGTAGAGGACCCACATTCCGGCAGCGAGCGTGGCGGGGAAGAGGAACAGTCCGGTGCGCAGTGACCGGTCTGCGAGCGGCCCGGCCAGGAGGGTGCCGAGGAAGTTGGTGATGCCGAAGATGATCAGCAACCCGGCGAACGATCCGGGGTCCAGTCCGGCGATGGCGTCGACGACGGGGCGGATGAACGTGAAGCCGCTGAAGTGCCCGCTGAAGATAAGAACGATGCCGAGCAGTCCTGCGAGAATCAGGCCGGAACGCAGGACTCCCCCGAGTGCCCGGAGGCCGCCTGCGGCCGGGGGCGTCACGTGCGGCAGTGTCATGGCCTGGGCGACGAGTGCGATTCCGGCGATGCCGGCCCCCAGGATGAAGGCGCCGCGCCAGCCCCAGATCTCGCCGAGCCAGGTGCCGAGAGGAACGGCGGCGACCGTGCCAAGGGCAACTCCGGAGCTGATGACTGTGAGCGCGCGGCCGAGGTGATGCTCGTGTACTAGTTGCGCGGCGACCGCGGTCGCCATGGCCCAGAAGCCGCCGAGTGCCCCGCCGAGCAGCAGACGAGCAAGCATGAGGGTTGTCAGGCTGGGAGCCGTCGCCACGAGCAGGCTCGATGCCACTGCGAGCAGAGTGAGGCCCATCATCACCCATCGCCGGTCGGCGCGCGGGAGCACCACCGAGAGGAAGAGGGCCGAGGCTGCGGCGGCGAAGGCGGTGGCGCTGACGGCCTGCCCGGCCGCGCCGGTGGACACGTTCAGTCCTTCGGAGATCTGCGGGAGCAGGCTTGCGGGCAGGAACTCGGCAATGATGAACGCGAAGATTCCGAGGCTGAGAGAGCCGACGCCGGCCCAGGACGCCGGGCTGCTGGCGGTCGAGGCATCTTCCGATGCCTCCTGGCGGATTGTCATGTGCTGCCTTCCAAGGCGGTGCGGCTTCAGGAGAGCGATCGTCGTTGTTCTCCGCCGAAGCCGTGATTCCATCGCGCAGGGTGATGCGTGGCTACGGGTTGACACCTCGGGCAGGGCGAAGGCACCTCCAGTGGCTGATCGGGGTGCCTTGTGCGACCGGGCCCACGCCCGGCTGGTAACAGCCGGGCGTGGCATCCTTACCGGCCAGGAGGCGCAGCCAGCCTGAGTGTGGTGCCCGGTAAGACGGACGGTCCGCCTGCTTAGCGGCGATGGGTACTGCTCAGATCGCGCAGTGAAGTCGCCACGACGCGCCCGGCGCGCCGCCTCGCGGAGTCGACTCCGGGTGGGAATCGGTTCAGTGGCCGAGGGCGGCCATGTTGGTTTCGTCGTAGCGGTCGCCGGCGGCGGGCGTCAGGTTGTCCAGTCGGGCGATCTGGCCGTCGGTGAGGCTGATGCGGTCGGCGGCGGCGTTCTCCTCCAGCCGGTCGATGCGCGTGGTGCCGGGGATGGGGGCGATGTCGTCGCCCTGGGCGAGCAGCCAGGCGAGCGCGATCTGCGCGGGTGTAACCCCCGCCTCGGCGGCGACGGCGCGGACGTCGTCGACGATGCGCATGTTGCGTTCGAGGTTGCCGCCGGCGAAGCGTGGGTTGGTACGGCGCCAGTCGTCAGCGTCGAGGGCGTCCAGCGTGCGGATGCCGCCGGTGAGGAACCCGCGGCCCAGCGGGGAGTACGGGACGAGGCCCACGCCCAGTTCGCGCAGGACCGGCAGCACCTCCGCCTCGGGGTCGCGGACCCACAGCGAGTACTCGGACTGCACCGCGGCGATCGGATGAACCGCATGCGCCCGCCGGATCGTCGCGGGCCCGGCCTCCGACAGTCCGATGTGGCAGATCTTGCCCTCGGTCACCAGCTCCGTCAGCGCCCCGACAGTCTCCTCGATCGGCGTGTCCGGGTCGCCCCGATGCTGGTAGTAGAGGTCCAGGTGATCGGTGCCGAGGCGGCGCAGTGATCCCTCCACCGCGAGCCGGACGTTGGCCGGGGTGCTGTCCGCGCCAGGGCGGCCGGTGTGCGAGACGAGGCCGAACTTGGTCGCCAGCACCACCTCGTCCCGGCGGCCCTTGATGGCGCGGCCGACCAGTTCCTCGTTGATGTAGGGGCCGTACGCCTCGGCGGTGTCGATGTGATTGACGCCGAGGTCCAGGGCCCGCTGGATGGTGCGGATCGACTGGTCGTCGCGCTGGCCGGCGCCGGTGTAGAAGGCCGACATACCCATGGCACCCAGACCGATGCGGGAGGTTTCCAGCCCGCCGAGCGAGGTGATTCTCATCGTGGTGATCCTCTTCCTGTGGTGAGGTCGAGCGCTTTCTGTTCCGTTCGGTCCAGAACGCTAGCACATCTGGACCGACTAGGAGTAAAGTCGGCTGCGAGGAGAGAAACGGTTGGCCATGGCGGCTCGCCGACCCTGCCGACACGAATCGAGGTGGATGCCGTCATGAGTGGATCCCAGAGCACCGCGTTCGGCCGCCCCCGGGAGTTCGACATCGACGAGGCGCTGGAGCGCGCCATGCAGGTGTTCTGGGCTCGGGGTTACGACGGCACCAGCCTCACGGACCTGACCGGCGCGATGGGGATCACCAAGTCGAGCATGTACGCCGCCTTCGGCAACAAGGAGCAGCTGTTCCGCAAGGCTGTGCAGCGCTACGCCGAAGGGCCGGCCTCCTACGTGACGCGCGCCCTGCGGGAGCCCACCGCGCGGGCGGTAGCCGAGGCGTTCCTCCGGGGAGCCGTCCGGACGACGACGTCGCCCGGCCGCCCCACGGGATGCCTGTCCGTTCAGGGTGCGCTGGCGCTGAGTGAGCAGGGCCGGCCGGCCCACGATGTGCTGGTCGGCTGGCGCATCGATGCGGGTGACCAGCTCGAGGCGCGCTTCCGGCGCGCCGTCGAGGAGGGCGACCTGTCGCGTGACGCCGACCCGGGACGCCTAGCCCGATATGTCATGACGACGGGGTTCGGCATCGCCGTCCAGGCCGCGAATGGCCTCGGGCCCGACACGCTCGACGAGATCGTCGACACGGCACTGCTCGCCTGGCCGACGTGACCACCCCGCGACTCGCTTGACGGCTGCGCTCGTGAGCGTTCATCAAGCCGCGCCAAATTTCTGTACCGATCAGATCACAAATGCTCGTAGGGCTCTCTACTGGCGCAGGGCACACGCATGCGAAAGGCGAAGACCCGTGATGGGAAAACGTGGGAGCTTGACCGAGCGATCACTCGGGAGGCGCCCGCTCGGCGTCGGGATCGTGGGGCTGAGCGCGTCGGGCGGGTGGGCGGCCGGGGCCCACCTACCCGCGTTGTCGGCAGTCGACGGCATGGAACTCACCGCCCTGGTGGCGAGTTCCCGCGCGTCGGCCGCCGCCGCTGCCGCCGCGTTCGGGGTGCCGGGCTACGCCTCGGTCGAGCAACTCGTGAAGGACGAGAACGTCGACCTCGTGGTCGTCGCGGTCAAGGTGCCCCGGCACCGCGAGCTGGTGTTGCCCGCGCTACGGGCGGGAGTGCCGGTGCTCAGCGAATGGCCCTTCGCCGTCGACCTGGCCGAGGCCGAGGAGATGGAAGGCGCCGCCCGCGACACGCGTACCTTCATCGGGCTTCACGGGCGTTCGTCGCCCGCTCTTCGCTGGCTGGCCCGCCTCGTCGCCGACGGGTACGTCGGGGACGTGCTGTCCGCGACGGTGCTGGCGTCATCGATCGAGTGGGGCAGCCCGGTCTCCGAGCGGATGCGATACACCCTCGATCGCACGCTCGGCGCCACGATGCTCACCATCGCCTTCGGAAATGCCATCGACGTCGTGTCGATGGTCGTCGGCGAGTTGCAGGACGTGGTCGCTTCGACGGCGACCCGGCGCCCGATCGTTCCGCTCGGCCGCACCGGACGAACGGTCCCGATGACCGCCGAAGACCAGATCGCCGTCTCCGGCACACTGCCCGGCGGAGCGATCCTCTCCGCCCATCACCGCGGCGCAACGATGTCCGGACCTGGGTTTTCCCTCATCGTCGACGGCACCGAAGGAACCCTCGAAATCACCTCCGCCAGCGGATATCCACACCTCGGGCCTGTGACGGTGCGCGGCGCACGAGGTCGCGCCCCGCTGCGGCAACTGTCCATGCCCGACGGCCACGACGACTACCCCCACCTGGCCGGAACACCCGTCCACAACCTCGCGCACACCTACGCGGCGATCCGGAACGACCTCACCGACCACACCGCGACCGCCCCAGACTTCACCCACGCCGTCAAACGCCACCGGCTCCTCGACGCGATCGTCCGATCGGCCGCTGAAGGACGACGCGTGCCTCTCGACGAACTTTGACAAGGACTTCCCGGAAGCGCGTCACCCGGTTCCGACAGGCCCATGTTGGTGGCCTCCGCGATGATCACGTACGTCAGGTTGCGCTTGAGCTCCGCCGGCCGGGCGACCTTCCCGCCGGCGTGCACCAGGTGGTCGGTGAACCCGGTCCGGGCGTCGCCTCCACTGCCGGGGCTGCCGTTGCCGCTGCCGCCGACCCCGCCGGCCTGACCGGCTGGCACCCGGGCGAGACCGTGGCGGCGGCCATCGCAACCTCCGCCTCGTCGGGGCGGTTAACATCCCCGGTGGCAACCGAAACACTCCACTGTTCCCATCCGGGGCGGGGCGACGTCGCCGCGCTACCGTGGTGGGCGGCTACCCTTGTCCAGGCCCGGCCGTGGGTGCCACACGCCCACGGGCGGGAATGCCCCGGCGGGTGGGGGCCGTTACACCAGAAGACCAGCACCACGAACGAGGGGAAGTCGATCATGGGCGAGCGCATGCTGCGCGGAAGCCGCCTGGGCGCGGTCAGCTACGAATCCGACCGCAACACGGAGCTCGCGCCACGTCAGACCCGCGAGTACCTGTGCGCCAAGGGCCACCAGTTCGAGGTGCCGTTCGCCGTCGACGCCGAGGTCCCGACGACCTGGGAATGCAAGTTCGACGGCAGCGTCGCCCGGCTGGTCGACGGCAGCGAGCCGGAGCAGAAGAAGGCCAAGCCGCCGCGCACCCACTGGGACATGCTGCTGGAGCGTCGCTCCATCGCCGAGCTGGAGGACATCCTCGAAGAGCGGCTGCAGGAGGTCCGCACCCGCCGCGGCCGGGCCTGAACCTCACCAACGACGACGGCGCCCCCGGGAATCCCCCGGGGGCGCCGTCGTCATATCCACTTCGAGATCACGGAGATCGCGACGTCACCCGAAACCGAGTTGATCACAAACTCGGGCCGGCTCGGTGCTCTCAGCGGTCCACGATCTCACCCTCGATCGCCCGACCACCGTCGACCACCACCGGCTGCTCCGGCTCCGGACGCGGCGTCGGTTGCGGCGCACCCCGGCGCACCCGCACCCGGCGGGGCCCGAACAGGTCACCGGCGACCATCGACGACACGCGGCGCTCCGCGGCCCGCTGCGCGCCACGGCGGGCCAGCAGGCGCACCGGCGGCACCAGCAGCAGCAGACCCACGACACCGCTGACCAGACCCGGCACCGCCAACAGCAGCGCACCCGACAGGCCGACGAGACCGTCGGTCACCTGCCGACCCGGTGGCTGACCCGACTGGGCGGCGGCCCGGAAACCACGCCACGCGCGGGTCCCCTCCCGCCGCAGCAGCACCAACCCCAGCAGCGACGCCGCGAACACCAGCAGCACCGCCACACCGAACCCGACGGCCCGCCCCACCAGGACGAACACCGCCAGCTCCAGCACCACCGCCACGAGCATGGCCAGTGGCGCGAACCTCAATCCTCGGCGCATATCACCTCACCGGTCGTTCGTGTCGCCTTGTCCAGCATGACACGGCGACGCTCCGGGTCACCGGTCCTGACCGTCCGGGGCGCCGCGCCGGCCCCGACGGATCGCCCGCCGCCGGTCCTGCACCGCCCACGTCGTGATCCGCCACAGCGCCTCCGCGACGATCAGCGGGCTCATCTTGCTGTCGCCGCGCTCCCGCTCGGCGAACGTGATCGGCACCTCGACGATCCGCATGCCGGCCCGGTGGGCCAGCCGGGACAGCTCCACCTGGAACGAGTAGCCCTGCGAGCACACCGACGCCAGGTCGATCGCGTCCAGCGCGCTGCTGCGGTAGACCCGGTAGCCGCCGGTGGCGTCGGAGACGGGCATGCCCAGGGCCAGCCGCGCGTACAGGTTCCCGCAGCGGGACAGGGCCAGCCGCCGCAGCGGCCAGTTCACCACCCGCGCGCCGCTGGTCCACCGGGACCCGATCACCACGTCGGCCTGCCGGGCGGCGTCGAGCAGGGCCGGCAGGTCCTCCGGCGCGTGCGACCCGTCGGCGTCCATCTCCACCACGGCGTCGTAGCCGCGCTCCCGCGCCCACCCGAACCCCGCCAGGTACGCCGCGCCCAGCCCCTGCTTGCCCTCCCGGTGCAGCACGTGCACCCGCGGGTCCGTGCCGGCCAACGCGTCCGCGATCACACCGGTGCCGTCGGGGCTGTTGTCGTCGGCGACGAGGATCTCCACCTCGGGCGCCGCCCGGCGTACCCGCGACACGATGTCGCTGACGTTGTCCGCCTCGTTGTAGGTGGGGATCACCACCAGCACCCGGCCGACGCCGGCGACCCCTCCCGTACGCCGTGTCGTGTCGGTCGCCTCGACCACGAGGTCCCCCTCCGCTCCCACCGGCGCGCCGGCTGGTCCTACGCGGGTCCGCTCTGCCTCCGGCGGCGCAGAACCGCCGCACCGGCGAGGGCGGCCACGGCCAGGCCGGTCAGCGCCACCTCGGGCCAGTACCCGAGGCGGGTGGCCAGGGTGCGCCCGTCGGCCGGACGCAGCTGCCGCACCACCACCTCGCGGGTGTTGAACCCGGTGGCGTCGCTTACCCGCCCGTCCGGGGCAACGAACCCGGAAACACCGACCGTCGAGGCCATCAACGCGGGCCGGCCGTGCTCGACCGCGCGCAGCCGCACCATGGCCAACTGCTGGCGGGCCTCGGCCACGTCGAAGGTGGCGTTGTTGGTCTGCACCACCAGCAGCTGCGCGCCGCCGGTGACCGTGTCCCGGACCACCTCGTCGTACGCGACCTCGAAGCAGATCACGTCGCCGAGCACGACCGGGCCGGCGCGTACCACACCCGGGGTGCTGCCGGGCACGAAGTCCGCCCGCACCCGGTCGACCTGCTTGCTCACCATGCGGGCCAGGTCACGCAGCGGCACGTACTCGGCGAACGGCACCGGGTGCCGCTTGGTGTACAGCTGGGACAGGTCCGGGCCGGTCCCCGGCCGCCACAGGATGCCCGCGTTGCGCACCTGACCGTCGCCGGGACCCAGCAGCACCGCGCCGACGAGGATCGGCGCACCGATCGCGTCGGCGGCCTCGGAGATCCGCTCACCGGCCGAGGCGTTGCGCAGCGGGTCGATGTCGCTGGAGTTCTCCGGCCACACCACCAGGTCGGGGCGGGCCTGCGCGCCGGCGGCGACCCGGTCGGCCAACTCCAGGGTGGCGTCGACGTGGTTGTTGAGCACCGCCTGCCGCTGGGCGTTGAAGTCCAGGCCGAGGCGCGGCACGTTGCCCTGCACGATCGCCACCGTCACCGGCGCCGCGCCGACGCCGCCGGTTCCCATCGGCACCGCCAGCCCCACCACACACAGCAGCACCGCCGCGCCGGTCAACCCGGCCACCGGCCGCCACGCCGGGGCGTGCCACCGCCGCCACCCGGCGGCGAGCAGCAGCCCACCGGCCAGCGCGACCGCGAAGGTGACCAGCGGCGCGCCGCCGACCGCCGCCAGCCGCAGCAGCGGCGAGTCGCCCTGGCTGAACGCCAGCCGACCCCACGGGAAGCCACCGAAGGGCGTACGGTCGCGCAGCGCCTCCTGGGCCACCCACAGCAGCCCGGTCAGCGGCGCCCACACCCACCGCGCCCGGTCGACCAGCGGCGACACCCAGGCGGTGGCGACGCCGAGCAGCGCCAGATAGCCGGCCTGCAGCAGCGACAGCAGCACCCACGGCAGGTAGCCGGTGTGCAGGTTCGTCCACGCCAGCAGCGGGGCGAAGAACGCCACCCCGGTGAGGAAGCCCACGCCGGCGCCGGCGCGCAGCCGCCGCCGGTGCGCCGCCGCGGCGAGCAACGCCACACCGACCGGCGCGAGCGGCCACAGCCCGTACGGGGGGAACGCCAGCAGCAGCGCCACACCGGCCAGCACGGCCGCGGGCACGGCCGCGCGCAGCGGCAGCGGGCCGGGCGCGGTCCCCGCGCGCGGCGGGGCCGGCTCGGCCCGCGTCTCGTCCCGGTCGACGGTCGTCACAGGCGCTTCACCACGATCACGGGGGTGAAGGCTACCCGGCCGCGGGCCCGGCCCGCCCACGGCCGGTCAGGGTCGGCGGCGGGCGACGAGCACCGCGTCGTGGACGGTCACGTCCCGTCCGTCCGGGTCGGTGACCGCCCGGGGCCGCGCCTCGACGGTCGTCACCTGCCAGCCGGCGAGGTCGAGCTGCGCCGCGACCTCCTCGGCGGTGTACATCATCTCCGGGAAGTGCATCCGGCGGGCGGTGGTGCGCAGGTCCCGCGGGTGGTGCCCGACGATCAGCAGGGTGCCGCCGGGGGCCACCGCGTCGGCGAGCCGGGCGAACAGGGCCCGCCGCTCGTCGCCGGGCAGGTGCATGAACTGGGCGCTCACCAGGTCGTAGCCGCCCTCGGTGGGTGGGGACTCCCGCAGGTCGGCGTGCGTCCAGTCGATGCGCGCGGCGACCTGCCGGCCGGCCGCGGCGGCGTGCCCGGCGGCCCGTTCCAGGGCGGCGGTGGCGATGTCCACGGCGGTCACCCGCCAGCCCCGCTCGGCCAGCCACACCGCGTCGGCGCCCTCACCGCACCCCACGTCCATGGCCCGGCCCGGCGGCAGCGGGGTGGCCTCGGCGACCAGCTGCGGGTTGGGTCGCCCGCTCCACACGCTCGCACGGGACCGGTAGCGTTCCTCCCACGCGTCCCGCGTGAACATGGTGGCCTTCCGCCGCCGGTGCTCGGCCACGGCCGCGCGGGTCTCCTCCGCCACCAGGTCCGCGTTGACGGCCGCACCCGCGGTCAGGCCGGACGCGGCGGCGGTGAGCACCTGGGCGCGGGCGTCACCGACGTTGCCGGCCACCCACACGCCCGGTACGGCGGTGGCGCCGGTGGGGTCGGCGGCGAACTGGCTGCCGAACACGTGTCCACCGACCTCCACCGTCACCGGTTCCAGGCCGAGTCCGGCGAGCACGTCCGTGCGGGCGGTGAACCGGGGGGCCACCACCACCGCGTCCAGGTCGACGACCTCACCGGTGGCCAGCCGCACACCGGTGAGGGTGTCGTCGGCGACGACCAGCTCGGCGACGGGACCGTCGACCACGGGGATCTCCCGCGCGGCGAGCTGCTCGGCGTCGTCGCCGCTCAGGTCGGGCCCGTCGTGGCGCAGCAGCACCACGTGGGGGGTCCACTGCCGCCACAGCTGCGCCTGGTGCACCGCGAACGGGCCGGTGGCCAGCACCCCGACGCGCCGGTCGCGGGCCTCGAAGCCGTGGCAGTACGGGCAGTGCAGCACGTCCCGGCCCCACCGCGCGGCGACCCCGGGCACGTCGGGCAGCTCATCGACCAGCCCGGTGGCCACCAGCAGCCGCCGCGCCCGCACCGTACGCCCACCGTCGAGGGTGACGTCGAACCCGTCGCCGTCGCGGACGGCGGCGACCACCCGGCCGGATGCCACGTGCCCGCCGTAGCCGGTGACCTCCGCCCGCCCCGCGGCCAGCAGCTCACCGGGCGGGGTGCCCTCCCGGCCCAGGTAGTTGTGCACGTGCCCGGCCGGGGCGTTGCGCGGCTGCCCGGCGTCGACCACCAGCACCGAACGCCGCGCCCGGGCCAGGGTCAGCGCCCCGGCGAGCCCGGCCGCGCCACCGCCGATGACCACCACGTCGTATGTGTGTTCCACCCGTATCCCCTCGTCGTGTCCGTCGCCGACCACGCTGCACCCGACCGACCCGGCACGACAAGTAATGTTGCTGGTATGGCAAACGAGGAGGCGGCGGTGCTGGCGGCCGTCGGGCCCCGCCTGCGGGCCCTGCGCACCCAGCGCGGCACCACCCTGGCGCAGCTCGCCGAGGCCACCGGCATCTCGGTCAGCACCCTGTCCCGGCTGGAGTCCGGTAACCGCCGCCCCACCCTGGAGCTGCTGCTGCCGCTGGCCCGCGCCCACCAGGTGCCCCTGGACGAACTGGTCGGCGCGCCCGCCACCGGCGACCCGCGGGTGCGCCCCCGCCCCATCGTCCGCCACGGCGTGACGATCCTGCCGTTGACCCGCCGCCCCGGCGGCCTGCAGGCGTTCAAACAGATCATGCCGCCGGGCACCCCCACCGGCGACCACGAACAGCAGGTCCACGAGGGCTACGAATGGCTGTACGTGCTCTCCGGCCGGCTGCGCCTGCTGCTCGGCGAGCACGACCTCACCCTCACCCCGGGCGAGGTCGCCGAATTCGACACCCGGGTGCCGCACCGGCTGCTCAACCCGGGCCCGGACACCACCGAGGTGCTCACCCTCTTCGGCCCGCAGGGCGAACGCCTGCACGTGCGGGCCCGTCCCAGCGCCGGCTGACCGGGGGGCGGAAACGAAAATCGGGGCGCGGCTCACGCCGCGCCCCGATGCTCCCAGGCCCTCCCCGGCCGGTGGGGCGAGAATGCGGCACGCCGACCTTCGGACCGACCGGACGTGGACTGGCTGCCCCCGCCTGGCCGTTGTCTACTGGCCGTGCACCTCACCCTGCCCGTACACCGGTAACCGCGGCCGGTTCGCGCCGCCCCGCCGACCCCCGCCCGCTGGACCTGGCCGCCGCGACGAACTGCACCATGTCGCTCGGCCAGCGGACGAAGGGACGAAGCGAACAACAGCCGCTTCCCGTAGTAGGACTCAAAGACGGTACGTGCTGCACCCCCGGCCCTGTCAACCCACCCCCGACGAGTCGCCCACACCACACCGGCGTGTCGCGTCGGCGATTCCCACCCGCAGGGCCGTCACCGGCCCGCCGGTGACCGTTCATCGACCATTCACCCGATCGGGTCGGCCTCCGGCAGCGCCCCACCCACCAGGTGACGGGTCAGCAGATCCGCGGCCGCCCCCGGATGCTCGGCCGCCAGCAGACCCCCGGCCGCCAGCACATACTCGACGTCGACCACCGCCCGCGCCGCCCTCGGCAACGCCCACCCACCGGCGTGGTCGGACAGCACCGCCGTGAGCACGCGCTGCGCCTGCCCGGCCGGCGCGTGCCGCAGCACCCCACCGGAACCCACCACCAACCGCACATCCCGCAGATCCCGGCCACCCCGCTCACCGGTGGCCCCACCCCGGGCGTGCCGGCGCACCGCCACCGTCGCCGCCAGCTCGGCGATGCGCCGGTCCACCGCCCGCTGCGCCTCCCCGGCCGGCAGGAACCCCGGCTGCGCGGCCCGCACCGCCGCCGCCCGCGCCAGGTCCTCCTGCTCCCCCGCCGCCAGCAACCGCTCCTCCGCGGCGGCCCGCACCACCCCCGGCGCGCTCCACCGCATCCCCAGGTCACCCTCGACCGTGCGGGCCCGCCACAGGGAGCCCGCGACCTCCCGACCCGGCCCACCGGCCCGCTCATCCGGAGTGAGCACCGAATACACGTCGGTGGTCGCCCCACCGACGTCCACCACCACCAGGTCACCACCGACCCGATCGGCGAGGACCTCCACCCCGGTCAGCACCGCGTCCGGGGTGGCCGCCCGCACCAGCTTCGCGAACCGGCCACCCCGCGACAACCGCTTCCCGCCGATGACGTGCCGCAGGAACACCTCCCGGATCGCCGCCCGCGCCGACGCCGGCGCCAGCACCCCGATGCGGGGCAACACGTTGTCGGCCACCGTCACCGGCACCCCCGCCGCGGCCAGCACCCCCGCCAACTCCGCACGCACGTCGACGTTGCCGGCCAACACCACCGGCACCCGCCAGCGGGCACGGGCCAGCCGCGTCGCGTTGTGCGTCAACACCTCCGCGTCGCCACCATCGGTGCCACCGACCAGCAGAACCACGTCCGGGCGGGCCGCCCGCAACGCCGCCACGTCGGCCGCCCCGAGCCGCCCCGCGGCCACATGCACCACGTTCGCGCCCGCCGACAGGCCCACCCGCCGGCCCGCCTGCGCCGTCACCAACTCCTCGTAGCCGACGACGGCCAGCCGCAACCCACCGCCCGCCGACGAGCACACGTACCAGGGCGCGTCCCCGCCGCCCAGACCCGCGGTGGCCGCCGTGACCGCCGCGTCCAGACCGTGCAGCACGTCCGTGCCCACCGTCGTCGGCGCGGCCGCCGCCGCCAGCAGCGCACCGTCGGCCAGGTCGACCACCGCCACCTTCGTGTACGTCGACCCGACGTCGGCGCAGACCGCGACGCTCACGCCACCGCGGGCACGACCACCGTGCCGGTCCCGGTGACCGCCACGATCGGCGGATCCAGGACCTCCGCCGCCGACTCCGACCGGTCCGGGCGGCCCCGACACACCACCACGCAGCTCAACTCCAACGTCCGGCTGCGCGTGCCCACCCGGGTCACCCGCGCGGTCACCTCCACCACGTCCCCCGCCCGGATCGGCGCGGTGAACCGCACATCCGAATAGCCGGCGAACAACCCCTCGTCGCCGTCGGTGCGGATGCACACCTCCGTGGCCACATCACCGAACAACCCCATCGCGTAGGCCCCGTCGACCAGGTTGCCCGCGTAGTGCGCGTGCGAGTACGGCACATACCGCCGATGCGTCACCGTCAACCCGAGCCTCGCGTCGCTCACGCCGCCACCCTCCTGTTCGTCACCAGGGCGTGCACCAGATAACTGGCCACCTCACCCGGCGTGGTGCCCCGCCCGAAGATCCGATCCACGCCCAACTCCTCGGCCATCGTCTCGTCGAACCGCGGCCCACCCACGATCAGCAGCGGACGCCGACCCGCCGGCATCGCCTCCCGGAACGCCGCCGACATCTCCCGCGTGTTGTGCAGATGCGCGTCCCGCTGCGTCACCACCTGCGACACCAGCACCGCGTCCGCCTTCTCCACCCGGGCCGCCTCCACCAACTCCGGCACACTCACCTGCGCGCCCAGGTTGGCGACCTTCAACTCCCGGTAGTACTCCAGGCCCTTCTCACCGGCGATGCCCTTCACGTTGAGGATCGCGTCGATGCCCACCGTGTGCGCGTCCGTGCCGATGCACGCCCCCACCACCGACAGCTTCCGCCGCAGCCGCTGCTTCACCACCGCGTTGACCTCCTTCGCCGACAACAGCGGGAAGTCACGCTCCACCACCTGCACCGCCGACAGGTCCACCAGATGGTTCACCCGCCCGTACACCACGAAGAACGTGTAACCATCACCCATCTGCTTCGCGTGCACCAGCATCGCCGGGTCGATGCCCATCTTCCCGGCCAACTGGATCGCCGCGCCCTCGGCCCGCTTGTCATGCGGCACCGGCAACGTGAACGACACCTGCACCATGCCGTCACCGGTGGTGTCCCCGTACGGCCGGACGACCTTCTTCTCCGTCATGCCGCCCGCTCCAGAAGCTCCGTGGCCGGATTGAAGTAGCCGTCCTCGTGCCGGGCCACCCCGTCCAGACCCTTCCCCCGGTCCGCGGGCCGCTTCATGATCCCGAACGTGCCCTCGGCGATCGCCGCCAGCAGCGACTGCTCACCGATGCGCTCCAGCAACTCCACCGCCTCACCGAGCACCCGGTTGGCCCGCTGCTGGATGAACCCGCCCGGCGCCGGCACGAAATCCTCGTGCAACCCACCCGCCGCGCCCAACACGTACCGGACGTTCTGCAACGCGATGTCCCGGTCCGACAACCACGGCGTCACCACCGCCTCGGTCATCATCCCCACCAGCAGGATCCCCTGCCCGGTCAGCGTGCCCGCCAGGTTGAAGAACCCGTCCAGCAGATTGCCCCGGAACACGTCCCCCGTCATGTGCTTCGTCGGCGGCATCCACTTCAACGGCGCGTCCGGGAACAACTCCCGCGCCAACAACGCGTGCGCCAACTCCAACCGGAACGACTCCGGCACATCCGGGTTGATCTCGAACGCGTGCCCCAACCCCAACTGCCAGTCCGCCAACCCCGCCTCGTGCGCGAAGAACTCGTTCAGCAGCTGCGACACCGTCACCGTGTGCGCCTCCTCCACCGCGTCCGCGGTGGTGAGGTAGTTGTCCTCCCCGGTGTTGATGATGATCCCCGCCCGCGCGTGCACCTGCCGCGAGAACCGCTGATCCACGAACGTCCGGATCGGGTTGATGTCGCGGAACAGAATCCCGTACATCGAGTCGTTGAGCATCATGTCGAGCCGTTCCAGACCCGCCAGCGTCGCCATCTCCGGCATGCACAACCCCGACGCGTAGTTCGTCAGCCGCACGTACCGGCCCAACTCCTTCGACGACACGTCCAACGCCGCCCGCATCAACCGGAAGTTCTCCTGCGTCGCGTACGTGCCGGCGAAACCCTCCCGCGTCGCGCCCTCCGGCACGTAGTCCAGCAACGACTGCCCCGTCGACCGGATCACCGCGATCACGTCCGCGCCGGCCCGCGCCGCCGCCTGCGCCTGCGGAATGTCCTCGTAGATGTCCCCCGTCGCCACGATCAGGTAGATCCACGGCCGCTGCGCCGGATCCCCGTACCGCTTGACCAGCCGCTCCCGCTCGGCCCGCCGCCGGTCGATCGCCCGAACCCCACCGGCGACCACCCTCCGCGCCGCCCGCCGCGCCGCCGTGGCCGCCCGACCGGTCGGCACCCCGAACCGCACCGACCCCGCCGCCGCCTTCTGCGCCAGCAACGTCACATCGGTCAGGTCCTCCCGGGCGAGCGCGTCGAACACCGGCAACGCCACCCCGTGCCCCAACCCGACATCGGCGACCACCGCGTCGACCAACCGGTTCACCCACGGAATACCGTCCGGGTCGGCACCGGTCACCCCGGCCAACCGCAGCACCGCCCGCTCCACCGACACCGTCGTGTGGCTGCGCGCCAGATCCACCACCGGCTGACCCGCCCGACGCGCCAACTCCCGCGCCCGCGCCACCAACACCGGATCCAGGTCAAGCTTCCCGCTCACGAAGACCCTTCCTCATAGATCACGTCCCCACGCAGCACCGTGCGCCGACACACCGGCAACGGCGTCGGGTCCTCCGGCCCCCGCAGCTCCGGGTCCTCCGCCAACAGCACCGGCAGACCCCGATCCACCCCCGCCGGCGTGTCCCACACCGCGAACGTCGCCGGCGCGCCCAACGCGAGAACCCCCTCGTTGTCCAGGTGCACCGCCCGCCACCCGCCGCGCGTGTGCGCCGCGAACGCCGCCCGCACACTCATCCGCTGCGACGGGTTGTGGTGCGCCGCCGCCGCCCGCACCGACCCCCACGGGTCCAGCGGGGTCACCGGCGAATCCGACCCGAACGCCAACGCCACACCCACCCCGTGCATCGCGCCCATCGGATTCGACGCCAACGACCGGTCCAACCCCAACCGCGACTCGTACATCCGGCCCGCGCCACCCCACAACCGGTCGAACGCCGGCTGCATGCTCGCCACGATCCCGTACTCCACGAACCCGGCGATCAACCGCTTACTCATGATCTCCGCGTGCTCCACCCGGTGCCGGGCCGCCCGCACCCGCTCCACCCCCAGCGTCCGAGCCGCCGCCGCGAAACCCTCCAACACCGTGCCGATCGCCGCGTCACCGATCGCGTGGAACCCGCCCTGCAGCCCGTGCGCCGCACAGTCCAACAGGTGATCCCGCACCTGCTCCGCGCTCACGTACCCGTGCCCACACGCCCCCGGCTCCCCGTCCAGGTACGCCGCCGACACGTGCGCCGTCCGCGACCCCAACGCCCCGTCGGCGAACAGGTCCCCACCGGCACCCACCGCGCCCAACTCCCGCGCCCGGGCCGCGCCACCCAGCTCACCCCAGTAGCCGTACACCTCCGGCAACCCCGCACCCGAGATGCCCAACAGCCCCGTGAAGTCCTCCTCGTCGGAGATCTCCGGCCCACCGCACTCGTGCACCGCCCCGATCCCCAACGACGCCGCGTGCGCCAACGCCGCCCGCTGCGCCGCCACCCGCTGCGCCCGCGTCACCGACGCGAACGCCGCCGCCCGCACCACATGGTGCGCGTCCCGACGCAGCCACCCCGACGCGTCGTACCCCGCCGCGGCCACCACCTCCGGCGCCGCCGCCAGCATCGCCGCCGACACCAACGCCGAATGGATCGACGCCTGCGACAGGTACACCCGCCGGCCACCGGCCGCCCGACCCACCGCCGCCGCATCCGGCAACTCCGGCACCGCCCAGGTCGACTCGTCCCAGCCGTGCCCCAGCACCACCGCGTCCGCCGGCAGACCCGCCGCGAACCCGGCCACCGCGTCCAGCAGCTCCCCCGCCGACCGCACACCCGCCAGATCCAGCCCCGACAACGCCAACCCGGTGTCCGTCGCGTGCACGTGCGCGTCCACGAACACCGGCGTCACCAACGCCCCGTCCAGATCCACCACCCGGTCGGCGGCCGGCGCGTCCTCAGCCGCCCCCAACCAGGCGATCCGCCCATCGGACACCAGCAACGCGCTCGCGCTCGGATCGGCGGGGCAGTGCAGCACTCCGCCGCGGTACAACGTCGAGGGATTCGTCATGTCCTCAGTCTGCCGTCAACCGCGACGCGAAGAGTCGACGCACCCCCGGCTCGGCGCGCAGCAACCCCAACGCCAGCTCCGCGTGCCCCGGCACGTACCCGTTGCCCACCAGCATCGTCACGTCCGCCGCCAGACCCTCCGCGCCCAACGCCGCCGCCGAGAAACTCGTCGCCATCGAGAAAAAGATCACCGTGCCACCGTCCGCGGTCGCCAGAACCGCACCGTGCTCGCACCCCGGCACGTCCACGCAGACCACCGTCACGTCCGCCGGCACCCCCAGCGCCGTCGTCACCGCCGTCGACAACGCCACCGGGTCCCGGGCGTCGGCCAACGCCACCGCGTCGGCCAACCCGGCCGCCGCCAGCGCGTCCCGCTCCGCCGCCACCGGAACCACCCCGACCGTACGCGCGGCACCCGCCCGCCGCGCCGCCGCCAGCGACAGCGACCCGCTCTTGCCCGCCCCACCGATCACCGCCACCGTCACCGGCCGCGGGTCTGCCTCACGGGCCCGATCCGCCACGTACCGCGACACCACCCGCCCGGTCAGCGCCGGCGCCCCACACACGTCCAGCACGGCCAGGGACAGCTGCGGATCCTCGTCGTCGGGCAGCACCGCGGCGATCGACCGCGCGAACAGGATCGCGTGCCCGTCGCAGGGCACCTGCTCGCTGCGCCCGTCCCACCGCGACAACCCGTCCGTGATCGCCAGCGGCGTCAACGTCAACGACACCAGCGTCGCCACCCGGTCCCCCGGCCTCAGCTGAAGCGGCGACCGACGGCCGACCTCCTCCACCGTGCCGATCAGCATCCCGCCCGACCCGGTCACCGGATTCTGCATCTTGCCCCGGGTCGCCACGATCTGCCGCACCTCGGCGCGCACCGCGTCCCCGTCCCCGCCGTGCTTCTCCCACAACTGCCGGAAACTCGCCGCGTCCAGGTTCAACCGCTCCACCCGGATCCGCACCTCGTTCGCGGCGATCTCCGGGCTCGCGTCGAGACGCCACGCCCCCTGCGGCAGCACCCCCGCCGGCTCCAGGACGCGGTGCAGACCAACCGGTGACGTCACGCCAACCTCCCCTGTCCGGCCGCCCGAACCCCCGGCTAGGGCTCGCATAGCGGGAAAACTTCCGGCAGACTAATTTCTTCACCGGATATTTTCCAGTAGCCTTCGGGGCCACTGATCATCACCCGCGAGGAGGGCCCGTGACCCAGACCCACTCGGTGGAGACCATCCCCCAGGAGCGGACCTCCCCCGCCGCCACCCCGGCCACCGGCCAGCCCTACGAATACCGCCGCGCGCCCCTCGTCGAACCCGACTGGACCCGCTTCCCCGGCTGGCGCCACGTCACCCGCGACCAGTGGGAATCCGCCCAGTGGCAACGCGTCAACTGCGTCAAGAACATCAAGCAACTGCGCGCCGTCCTCGGCGACGGAGTCGACGACACCTTCTACGCCGACCTCGAAGCCGACCAGAAGAGCCTGGCCACCATGTCCATGCTGGTGCCACCGCAGATGCTCAACACCATGGTCCCGTTCGCGCCGATGACCACCGAGGCGTTCCTCGCCGACCCGGTCCGCCGCTACATGATCCCCGTCGCCTCCGACCGGCGCACCGACTGGCCCTCACACCCGTACGCCAGCCGCGACTCCCTGCACGAACACGACATGTGGGTCGCCGAGGGCCTCACCCACCGCTACCCCACCAAGGTCCTCGCCGAGCTGCTCTCCACCTGCCCGCAGTACTGCGGCCACTGCACCCGCATGGACCTCGTCGGCAACTCCACCCCCGCCGTCGACAAGCTCAAGCTCACCCTCAAGCCCGTCGACCGCTACGACGCCCACATCACCTACCTGCGGGCCCACCCCGGCGTCCGCGACGTCGTCGTCTCCGGCGGAGACGTCGCCAACGTGCCGTGGCGCAACCTCGAGTCGTACCTGATGCGACTCCTCGAGATCGAGACCATCCGCGACATCCGGCTCGCCACCAAGGCCCTCATGGGCCTCCCCCAGCACTGGCTGCAGCCCGACGTCGTCGAAGGCCTGGAACGCGTCGCCCGCACCGCCGCCCGCCGCGGCGTCAACCTGGCCATCCACACCCACGTCAACCACGCCCAGTCGCTCACCCCGCTGGTCGCCAGAGCCGCCCAGACCGCCCTCGACGTCGGCGTCCGCGACGTCCGCAACCAGGGCGTCCTCATGCGCGGCGTCAACGCCACCACCCGCGACCTGCTCGACCTCTGCTTCGCGCTGCAGGGCGAGGCGGGCATCCTGCCCTACTACTTCTACATGTGCGACATGATCCCCAACGCCGAGCACTGGCGCGTCCCCGTCTGGCACGCCCAGCAGCTCCAGCACGACATCATGGGCTACCTGCCCGGCTACGCCACCCCGCGCATCGTCTGCGACGTGCCCTTCGTCGGCAAGCGCTGGGTGCACATGCTCACCGAGTACGACCGCGAGCGCGGCATCTCGTACTGGACGAAGAACTACCGCACCTCCATCGAGTCCGCCGACCTGGAGGCGCTCAACAAGCGCTACGCCTACTACGACCCGATCGACACCCTGCCCCAGGCCGGTCAGGCCTGGTGGACCGCGCACCGCGACGACTGACCACCCGCACCACGCCCGCGTCACCCCCGCCGGTCGCCACCGGCGGGGGTGACGCGTTCCCCGGCCGGCACCCACCCCGGACCACTAACGTCCACCCTCATGGGACCCGCACGGCCCGACCGCGACCCGGACACCCCCGAGCGCGCCACCCCGGTCGAGGTCTTCTTCGACGTGGTCTTCGTCCTCACCGTCACCCAACTGGTCAGACTCCTCGACGACGACCTGGACGCCACCAACCTCGGCCACACCATCCTGATCTTCGGCCTGCTGTGGTACCTCTACACCGGCTACGTCTGGCTGACCAACCACGTCCGCCCCCGCGGCACCACCCGAAAACTCCTGCTCTTCACGGGCATGGCCGGCTACCTGCTCACCGCCACCACCATCCCCGACGCCCTCAGCGGCGGCGGCCTGCTCTTCGGCGTCGGCTACCTCCTCGTGGTCGCCGTCCACCTCACCCTGTTCCGCCGCGGCAGCGCCCACGCCGGCGTCCGCCGGCTCGCGCCCTACAACCTCGGCGCCGCCCTGCTCATCCTCACCGCCGGCCCTCTCGACGGCCCTGCGGTCCCCGCCCTCTGGGGCGCCGCCGTCTTCACCCAGACCGTCCTGCCCTACCTGCTCCCCGGCCACTCCTGGCTCAGCGCGGCCGCCAGCTTCCACCTCGCCCCGGCCCACTTCGTCGAACGCCACGGCCTGCTCGTCATCATCGCCCTCGGCGAGGTCGTCGTCACCATCGGCATGGGCACGCCGCTCGCGCAGCTCGGGCCCGGCACCGCCGCTGCCCTCGTGATGGCCCTCGCCCTGCCCGCCACGCTCTGGTGGACGTACTTCGCCGACGCCCCCGCCGCCGAAGCGAGCCTCCGCCGCGCCGACCGTGGCACCCGCACTCGACGCGCCAGCCGCGTCTACATCCTCGACCACTTCCTGCTGCTGCTCGGCGTCATCGCCACCGCCACCGGCCTCCACGCCGTCGTGGCACAACCCGGAGAACCCACCGGCTGGCCGAGAGCCCTCGCACTCTGCGGCGGCGTGGCCCTCTTCCTGCTCGCGGTCGCCGACGCCCGTCACGTTCTCCGTACCGGCCGGGTCCGCGGTCACCTGGTCACCGCAGCGGTGGTTCTCGCCAGTGCCCCCATCGGCGCTCTCCTCAACGCCGCGCTGCTGCTCGCCGCCCTGATCGCGATCCTGACCGTCATACGGCTGCGCGACGGCGGTCTCAGCAGGCAGGCACTCCGACTGGACGCGGGGCGTACCGGATGACGGCGAGCTCACGGAGGTAGACCACCGCCGTCCGTCACCCGGCGTCAGGCAGGACGCACGGCGGCGGTCCGGGTCACCCCGAACCGCCGCCCCGTCCGCGTACGTCAGCCGCGGAACGCGTCGCGGGCGTTGCGACCCGCGTCCTTGGCGCTCTCGCCGGCCTGCCTGGCCTTCGCCGTGCCCTGCTGGCTGGCGCCCTCGGCCCGCATCCGCTCGTTGTCGGTCATGTCGCCGATCCGCTCCTTCGCGGCACCGGTCATCTCCTGCATCTTGTTCCTCGTCTTGTCGGCGAAGCTCATGCCGCCTCCTCCGTCGTTGGCGAGTGTCCAGGTCGCTTGCCCGGTCCCCCGAACGCCAAACCGTGCCCCCGGCGTCTGGTTGGTCTGGTGTGCGGGGCTGCACGCCCGCTAGGGCGTCCTAGGAAGATAGGATCAGTCGAGTGGAGCCATGCAGGCCGGTGCCGGGTGCATGGCCCCGCACCGATGGTTAACTGGGCCCATGGGAGAGCTCCTGCTGATCCGACACGGCGAGACCACCTGGAGCGCCAGCCACCGCCACACCTCGTACACCGACCTGGAGCTCACCCCCGACGGCGAACGGCAGGCCCGGACCCTCGCCGCCTTCCTCGCCGGCCGCCGGTTCGTCACCGTGCTGGCCAGCCCCCGCGCCCGGGCGCTGCGCACGGCCCAACTCGCCGGCCTCACCGTGGACGGCGTCGACGACGACCTCGCCGAGTGGAGCTACGGCGACTACGAGGGGCGCACCACCGTGGACATCCACGAGGACGACCCGCACTGGAACATCTGGACCGACGGCTGCCCCGGCGGCGAGTCACCCGGCCAGGTCGGGGAACGGATGGACCGGGTCCTCACCCGCGTCGCTCCCCTGCTCGACCGCGGCACCGTCGGTCTCGTCGGGCACGCCCACAGCCTGCGCGTGCTCGGCGCCCGGTGGATCGGCCTGCCACCCTCCGCCGGCGGCCGGCTGCGCCTGGACACCGCGACCGTCAGCGTGCTCGGTCACGAGCACGGGCGGCAGGTCATCCTGCGGTGGAACCAGCCCGCTCCTCCGGCCCCCGGGACCGCCCCCGAGCCGACCCCTCGGCACTGACCTTCGGCGGCCGGCCCTCGTACGGGGTCGACAGCACCACCGTCGTGCGGGTGGTGACGTTCGCTGCCGTCCGGATCTCCTGCAACACGCGCTCCAGGTCGGCCGGGCCGGCCACCCGCACCAACAGCAGGTAGAAGTCCTCCCCTGCCACCGAGTAGCAGGAGTCGATCTCGGGCAGGTGCGCCAGGCGCTCCGGCGCGTCGTCCGGCTGGGACGGGTCGAAGGGCCGGATCGCCACGAACGCGGTCAGCGGCAGGTCCAACGCCTCGAAGGAGACCCGCGCCGCGTACCCCTTGATGACCCCGCGCTGCTCCAGCCGCCGCACCCGCTGGTGCACGGCGGACACCGACAGCCCCACCTTCTCCGCCAGATCCGTGTACGACAGTCGGCCGTCAGCGGTCAGCGCGGCGACGATGGCACGGTCGGTCTCCTCCACGGCGTGCAACCTACCGGGAAAAACGCGCCACGGCGACGACGCGCCGCCCCGACGGCCGGGGCGGCGCGGCCGCCGCGACGCACCGCACCGGCCCGGCGACGCTCGGTGGAGCCCGCAGGTCAGCCCCTCGCCAGCGCGCGGGAGATGACCATCCGCTGGATCTGGTTGGTGCCCTCGACGATCTGGAGCACCTTGGCCTCCCGCATGTACCGCTCGACCGGGTGGTCGGCCACGTAGCCCGCGCCGCCGAGCACCTGCACGGCGTCCGTGGTCACCCGCATCGCCACGTCGGTGGCGAACAGCTTCGCCTTGGCGGCCTCGGTCGAGTAGGGCCGGCCGGCGTCGCGCAGCCGCGCCGCCGCCAGGGTCAGCGCCCGCGCCGCGGCGATCTGCGTGGCCGCGTCGGCGAGCAGGAAGCCCAGCCCCTGGAAGTCGATGATCGCCTGACCGAACTGCCGGCGGTCGCGGGCGTAGCCGACCGCGTAGTCCAGCGCCGCCTGCGCCAGCCCCACCGCGCACGCCGCGATGCCCAGCCGCCCCGAGTCCAGGGCGGACAGCGCGATGTGGAAGCCCATCCCCTCGCCGCCGACCAGCCGGTCGGCCGGCACCCGAGCCCCGTCGAACGCGATCTGCGCGACCGGCGACGCGTGCAGACCCATGGTGCGCTCCGCCGGCTGCGGGGTGATGCCCGGCGTGGCCCGGTCGGCGAGCAGGCAGGAGATGCCCTTCGGCCCGGGCCCGCCGGTGCGGCAGAAGACGTTGTAGAAGTCCGCCACCCGCGCGTGGGTGATCCACGCCTTGGTGCCGGTGACGACGTACGCGTCGCCGTCACGGACCGCCTTCGTGGTCAGCGCCGCCGCGTCGGAACCGCCCTGCGGCTCGGTGAGGCAGTACGCGCCGAGCTGCTCCCCGCCGATCATGTCGGGCAGCAGCTTGCGTTGCGCGTCCGAGCCGAACGTGGCCACCGGGTAGCAGGAGAGCGTGTGGACGCTGACCGCCTCGGCGACCGCGAGCCACCGGCTGGCCAGGATCTCCAGCACCTGCAGGTAGACCTCGTACGGTTGGGCCGCCCCGCCGTGCTCCTCCGGGTAGGGCAGGCCGAGCAGCCCGGCCCGACCCAGCGTGCGCAGCACCTCGCGGGGGAACTCGGCGCGCTCCTCGAACTCGGCGGCCTTCGGCGCCAGCTCCCGGTCGGCGATCTCGGTGGCGAGGTCCAGCAGGTCGTGGGCCTCGTCGGTGGGAAGGATGCGGTCGACAGTCATAGTGCGATGAGCTCCGTGGGGGTGGTGTTGAGCCGTACCACGCCGTCCGTCGTGCAGACGACGATGTCCTCGATGCGGGCGCCGTGCCGGCCCGCCAGATAGATGCCCGGTTCGACGGAGAACGCCATCCCCGGCTCCAGCGCCCGGTCGTTGCCCGCCACCACGTACGGCTCCTCGTGGCCGTCCAGGCCGATCCCGTGCCCGGTGCGGTGCAGGAATGCGGCACCGAAGCCGGCCTCGGCGATCGGTGTGCGGGCGGCCGCGTCGACCGCCTCCGCGCGCACCCCCGGACGCACCGCCGCGACGGACGCGGCCTGCGCGTCGCGCAGCACCGTGTAGTAGTCGACGAACTCGGCCGGCGCCGGGCCGCCCGCCACGTAGGTGCGGGTGCAGTCGGAGCGGTAGCCCGACGGCATGGTGCCGCCGATGTCCACCACCACCGGCTCACCGACGCCGATCAGCCGGTCCGACGTGCCGTGGTGCGGGCTCGCGCCGTTGGGCCCGGCGGCGACGATGACGAAGTCGACGGTCACGTGCCCGGCCGACCGGATCGCGGCGGCGATGTCGGCGGCCACCTCGGCCTCCGTCCGACCCGGCCGCAGCCACTGCCCCATCCGGCGGTGCACGGCGTCGATCGCCGCGCCGGCCTCGGCGAGCGCCGCGACCTCCGCCGGGGACTTGCGGATCCGCAGCTCGCGCAGCACCTCGCCGGCCAACCGCTGGTCGGCGCCGGGAAGCGCGTGGCGCAGCGCGAGCACCTGCTCGGCCCACATCCGGTCGGCGAGCCCGACCGCGCCGACCGGCCCGCCGAGGGCCTTGCGCACCAGCGGGTACGGGTCGGTGCCGTCGGCGTGGTCGACGATCTGGACGCCGGTGGCCGGCGCGGGCGACGCCTCCGCGGCGGGCCGCTCCAGCGTCGGTACGATCAGGGTCGGCTCCCCCTCGGCGGGCAGCACCAGGCAGGTCAGCCGTTCCCCCACGCGCGCGTCGTAGCCGGTCAGGTAGCGCAGGTCGGAGCCGGGGGTGAGCAGCAGCGCGTCGAGGCCGGCCGCGGCGGTGGCGCGGCGGGCGTCGAGCAGCCGATCCGGCGGGTAGAGCGCCTCGAGGTCCACGCCGTCAGCTTAACGGTCGTTTGGGCCGTGACCTAGCGCGTCGGCGCGTCGGGAAACGCTCTCCGATTCATCGAGAGTCATCGTTGACGACGTCAGTTAACACTCTTTAAGATTTGGCCACCTCGAGGAAACAGCCCTGTACTCCACCCGTACGCCCGGCCCGGCGGTCGACCCACGCAGCCGCCGGACCAGGCGGTACGCGCCGCAACCGCCCACGGGAAGGCCCTCGATGTCCTCACCACGTCCCCGCCGCCGTTCGGCCCTGGCCGCCGGTCTGCTCGCGCTGACCACGGCCGCGGCCAGCCTCGCACTCACCCCGACCGCCGCCGAGGCCGTCGTGCTGCCCAACAACTTCAAGAGCGTCGGCTACATGCCGTCCTGGGCGGGCAGCGTCAACTCGGTGCAGTACAACAAGCTGACCCACATCAACTACGCGTTCGTCCTGCCCAACAGCAACGGCACCCTGCGCGCGGTGGAGAACCCCAGCAAGCTCTCCTCGCTGGTGTCCCTCGGCCACGCCAACAACGTGAAGGTCTCGATCGCCATCGGTGGCTGGAACGACGGCGACGACTCCGCCTTCGAGGCCCTCGCCGCCAACTCCGGCAGCCGCACCACGTTCGTCAACAGCGTGGTCAGCTTCGTCAACCAGTACGGCCTCGACGGCGTCGACATGGACTGGGAGTACCCGGACCCGGGCACCTCGGCCAACAACTACGCCCTGCTGATGCAGCAGCTCAGCAACGCGCTGCGCCCCCAGGGCAAGTTGCTCACCGCCGCCGTGGTCGCCGAGGGCTACTACGTCCAGGGCGTGCCCACCTCGGTCTTCGGCTACGTCGACTGGCTCAACATCATGGCGTACGACGGCGGCAGCCCACACGCCAACTACGACTGGTCGATCAACAGTGTGAACGGCTGGAAGGCCCGCGGCCTGCCGGCCGGCAAGGCGGTGCTCGGCGTGCCGTTCTACAGCCGGCCCGGCTACTACACCTACACCCAGCTCGTCGGCATGGACCCGGCCAACGCCAACCGGGACTGCTACACCGTCGGCGGCGTGCAACAGTGCTACAACGGCGTCCCGACCGTCAAACGCAAGACGCAGTGGGCGCTGGCCAACGCCGGCGGCATGATGAACTGGGAGCTGTCCCAGGACCGCAACGACTCCACCTCGCTGGTCAGCGCGATCTACGACACCGTCATGGGCGGCGGCACCCCACCGCCGACCGGGCGGACCGGCCAGATCACCGGCATCGGCGGCAAGTGCGTCGACGTCGCCGCGGCCGGCACCGCCAACGGCACCGCCATCCAGCTGTACACGTGCAACGGCACCGCCGCCCAGCGCTGGACCGTGTCCAGCGACAGCACCCTGCGGGCCCTGGGCAAGTGCATGGACGTGACCAGCGCCGGCACCGCCAACGGCACCAAGATCCAGCTGTGGGACTGCAACGGCAGCGGCGCCCAGGTCTGGCAGGCCCAGTCCAACGGCACGCTGCGCAACCCCGCGTCGAACAAGTGCCTCGACGCGACCGACAACAGCTCGGCCGACGGCACGCGGCTGCAGATCTGGGACTGCTTCGCCGGCGCCAACCAGCGCTGGACGCTGCCCGCCTGATCCCGCGCGTACCCCCCGGTCCCCGTCGGCGCCGTAGCGGCCCGGCGGGGACCGACACGTCGGCAGGCGGCGGTCACCACCGAGCGGGGCACCCGCCGAGGCCGAGGCCGAGGTCGGGAAGGGGGGTGGCCGGCGCGCGGGGCGTGCTGTCCTTCGTCGGTGGGCTGTGCCAGGCTGTCCGGCGTGGCACACCGACCTCCGATCCTGCTGATCGACTCACCGAGCCTCTACTTCCGGGCCTACTTCGGGGTTCCCGAGTCCGCCGCCCGGGCCGAGGACGGCACCCCGGTCAACGCGGTCCGCGGGTTCCTCGACATGCTCGCGACGCTGATCCGCACCCGCCGGCCCGACCGGATGGTCTGCGCGATGGACCACGACTGGCGGCCCGACTGGCGGGTGGCGCTGCTGCCGTCCTACAAGGCGCACCGGCTGGCACCGGAGGGCGGCGAGGTCGTGCCCGACACCCTCACCCCGCAGGTGCCGGTCATCCTCGACGTGCTCGCCGCGATCGGCATCACCACCGTCGGGGCCGCCGGCTACGAGGCCGACGACGTGCTCGGCACCCTCTCGGTCACCCAGCCGGCACCGGTCGAGGTGGTCTCCGGCGACCGCGACCTGTTCCAACTGGTCGACGACGCCCGGCCGGTCCGGCTGCTCTACGTCGGGCGCGGCGTCGCCAAGCTGGAGGACTGCGACGACGCCGCGGTCCAGGCCCGTTACGGTGTGCCCGCCGCGTGCTACGCCGACTTCGCCGCGCTCCGTGGCGACCCCAGCGACGGGCTGCCGGGCGTGCCGGGGGTCGGCGAGAAGACCGCGGCGCGGCTGATCACCCGCTACGGCGACCTCGACGGCATCCTCGCCGCCCTCGACGACCCGGGCTCCGGGTTCGCCCCGGGTCTGCGGGCGAAGCTCGCCGCCGCCCGGGACTACCTGGCGGTGGCGCCCAAGGTGGTCCGAGTCGCGCTCGACGTGCCCCTGCCGGAGCTGGCGACCACGCTGCCCACCGCCCCCGCCGACCCGGACGCCCTGCTGGAGCTGGCCCAGCGCTGGAACCTGGCCGGCTCCACCCGCCGCCTGGTCGACGCCCTCGCCGACCGGAACTGACCTCCGTTAATCCCTGGTGGTCCGGCGGCGGATCGCCGAGGATGACGGCCATGCCGACCACCCCACCAGCCGACCCCTTCGCCACCGAGGCGGTCGACGGTCTTCGCGGCGGCAACGCCGCCTCGGTCCGGGCCACGGCGCACGCCCTGGCTCGGGTCGACTCCGCCGCGGCCGTGCTGCTGGTCGAGGGCATCAGCGACCAGATCGCGCTGGAGACGGCCGCCCGGTGCCGCGGCCGCGACCTGGTGGCCGAGCGGGTCGTGATCCTGCCGATCGGCGGGGCACACGCGATCGGACGCTTCCTCACCAGGTTGACGCCCCTGACCCCCCGGCCACGACTCGTCGGCCTCTGCGACGTACGCGAGGAGGAGGTCTTCCGCCGCGGCCTCGAGCGGTCCGGTCTCGGCGCCCCGCGCACCCGCGCCGAGATGGCGCGCTTCGGGTTCGAAGTCTGCGTCGACGACCTGGAGGACGAGCTGATCCGGGCCCTCGGCACCGTGCGGGTCGAGGCGCTCCTGGACGCACACGGCGACCTGCGGCTGTACCGGTCGTTCCAGAGCCAGCCGGCCTGGCGTGACCGGGCGCCCGAGGCACAGCTGTGGCGCTTCCTCCGCAGCAGCTCGCGCCGCAACCTGCGCTACGCGCGGCTGCTCGTCGAGGCCGCGGTCGCCCGGGACACCCTGCCACGACCGCTCGACGCGCTGCTCACCGCCGTGTGACCGCCCGACCATCTCGGGCCTGGCAGATTTCACGACCCGTGCGCGCCGGCTGACCGGCGCTCAGGTCAGCCGGCCGGGCGAAGGTGCGGCGCGGGGCCCTGCCGGATGCACCCGAAGCCGTCCATGCCCGACAGCGTCAGGTGGCGAGAACGGTGTGCCCGGGGGCGCGCATCCCGTCGAGCAGGACCGTGACGAGGCGACGCCAGCCGTCCGGACCGGCGTCCACGCCGAGGCAGTGATCGCTGTCCAGGGGCGCCCGGGAGAAGAGCAGGACGTCCTGCCAGGTGACGTCCTCGCGCAGGACACCGGCCGCGTGTGCCCGCTCGGTCAACCGGGCGACGGCCTCCTGCAGGGCGGTGGTCCGCTGGGCGAGCTCGGGTGTCGGTGGCCGCTCGCACGCCGCGGTGACCTCGGCCAGCCCTCGGCTGTCGCGGTGCGCCCCGGCCAGGTCCATGATGAACTCCGACAGGCCGTCCCACGGGTCGGCGCGTTCCAGACAGACCCGCGCGGTCTCCAGCAGCTCGTCGTAGAGGCCGAGCACGACGTGGTCGAAGAGCGCCTCCTTGGTGCCGAAGCGCCGATACAACGTGCCCACGCCCACGCCCGCCGCCTTGGCGATGTCGAGGGCCGACACCTCGAGACCGCGCGCGGCGATGGCGTTCCGCGTCGCGACGATCAGCTGGCGTCGGTTGCGCCGCGCGTCCGCCCGGGCAGCGGGCACCGTGTCGAGATCAGCCATCGCCCCAGCATACAACAATCGGACGAAAATCGTCCGATTGTGCGCGGAGCCGGTGTCCGGCCGAGGCGGATGCCCCGAGAGGCCGATGACTCTCAGCAGCACAGATAGGCCGCTGAGTCAGCGTTCTGTCGAGCGACGGCCTCGCCGACATCCCGCCGGCCGCGTCCGTCAGACCGAGAGCCCCGTGCCGACAATCATCGCGCCCACCACGCCGCACCACAGGAGGAAGAAGAGCCCGTACATCACGGTGAAGATCCAGCCGACGACGACGCCGGCGGTGGCGAGTTCGATGCCCCGTTCACCGGTCTGGGCGATCTGTTGCTTGGCCTTGCCGCCGAAGTAGATGCCCAACGGCGGGAACACCATCACGCCGAAGACCAGGCTGAGGATGGCGTACACGTTCATCGGCGGGGAGTACGGGTACGGCGGGAACAGCGGGTGACCAGGCGTGGGACCCGCCGCTGACGGGGGTGGTGGGGTGGGCGGCTGGTCCATGGCGTCCTCCAAGGGGTGCGGATGATCGCCTCACAGTGTCGACCGCGAGCGCAAGAGAGGCGTACCGCCGTCCTGGCGACCTTCGCGCCGTCCGGGCCAGCGACCCCGATGGTGTTCACTCTCCGTGACGGCAATCACGTGCGCACCCTTAATCGAACGGACTAGTCTGTTCGATTAAGGGAGGCGCCATGGCCACGAAGACACGCAGGACCACCGCAGAGGAGCGGATCCTCCGCACGGCGGCGGAGCTGTTCTACACCCACGGCCTGCGCGGTGTCGGCATCGACCAGGTCATCGCCGAGTCCGGGGTGGCCAAGTCGACGCTGTACGTCCACTTCCGCACCAAGGACGAACTGATCGCCGCCTACCTGCGGCGTACCGACGACTCCTGGATGGCCCAACTGCAGAACGCTGCGGCACGCGCCGGTGACCGGCCCGGCGACCAGATCGTCGGGCTCTTCGACGCGCTGCTGGACGCGTTCGACCGGCACGGCTTCTTCGGCTGCCCCTTCGTCAGCGCGGCCGTCGAGGCGCCGCTGGACTCGGAGGCCCGCGCCATCACGGTGCGGCACACCGACCGCCGCAACGGATGGCTCACCACGCTGGCCACGGAGGCCGGCGCGGGCGACCCGGCCGCGCTGGCCCGCCAGGTCGGGCTCCTGATCGACGGCGCACTGGCCTCGGGCCGGCTGCTGCAGAACCGGGCCGTGGTGGACGAGGCGAAGGCCGCCGCCCGGGCCCTCGTGGCCCAGCACACGGCCTGACCGGTAACCCCTCTCCCACATCATCAACTCCACCACCTCCAGGCATCGAAAGACGAGGCGACGACACGATGCGCGCGGTAGTGCTCAACGAATTCGGCGGACCGCTGACGCTGACCGAGATCGAAGAACCGGTGGCCGGGCCCGGCCAGGTACTGGTCCGGGTCGCAGCCAGCGGCGTCAACCCACTCGACACCAAGATCCGGGCCGGTAAGGCGGCCCACGCCCGGACCCACCCACCGGCCGTACTCGGCATGGACCTAGCCGGCGTCGTGGCGGCGGTGGGGCCCGACGTCAGTGACTTCGCACCCGGCGACGAGGTGTACGGCCTGACCGGCGGAGTCGGCGACCTCCAGGGATCGCTCGCCGACTACGCGGCCGTGGACGCCCGCCTGCTCGCCCGCAAACCGACGTCGCTCAGCATGCGCGCGGCGGCGGCGTTGCCGCTGGCCGTCATCACCTCCTGGGAAGCGCTCGTGGACCGGGCAGGGGTGAGCGCCGACCACCGCGTCCTGGTCCACGGGGGCGCCGGCGGCGTCGGGCAGGCCGCCGTCCAGATCGCCCGCGCCCGGGGCGCCGAGGTCTTCGCCACCGGGTCCGCCCGGAGCACGGACACCATCAGGCGGCTCGGCGCGACCCCGATCGACTACACCACCACGTCGGTCGAGGACTACGTCGCCCGGCACACCGGCGGCGAGGGCTTCGACATCGTCTTCGACACCGTCGGCGGCGCCACCCTCGACGCCTCGTTCGCCGCCGTGCGCACCTACACCGGACACGTCGTCAGCGCCCTCGGCTGGGGCACCCACAGCCTCGCTCCCCTGTCGTTCCGCGGCGCCACCTACTCCGGCGTCTTCACGCTGCTGCCGATGCTCAGCGGTCGGGGCCGCGAGCACCACGGGGAGATCCTGCGCGCGGCGAGCGCCCTGGCCGACGCCGCAGGCCTGACGCCGATCCTGGACGACCGACGGTTCACCCTGGCCACCGTCGCCGACGCCCACACCCTCGTCGAGAGCGGCACCGCAACCGGCAAGGTCGTGATCGACGTCGGGTGACGCTCACCGCGGTGCCGGGCGGGTGCGGCGGGGACGGGCCGCGCCCGCCCGCGTGGGGAGCGACGTCCCGCGGGTCACCGTCGATCGGCGAAGGCGGTCCGAGGGTCGAGGCGCCGGCCCGCCGCGTACTCCACGTCGAAGGTCGCCGCGCCCAGCGCCGCGGTGGCGGCGACGCGGGCCGTAGCGAGGTCGGCCGCGTCGTCGGGGTCCGGCACCTGGCCGAGCGCCGCGAACGCGGCGTCCGCCACGCCGATCATCCGCGCCGCCCGCGCATGGTCGCCCTCAGCCACGCCGAGCGCCGCGCCCGCCAGGCAGACGTACGGGACGAAGTCGGCCCAGTCGTTGCGGAACACCCGCTCGCGGCTCTCCGCGAACAGTCGCCGGGCCTCCTCGACGTTACCCAGCCGCAGCTCGCAGAAGGCGAGGTTGTGCGTCTCCGAGTTGACCGTCGCGGGTTGGTCCAGCGCCTCATTGAGCGCGATGCTCTCCCGGTAGAGGTCCCGGGCGCGGAGCAGCTGACCGGACATCCGCGCCACGGCGGCCAACACGTGCCGTGGCCGCTCCTCGAGGCCACGGTCACCGGCGCGCACCGCGACGTCGAGGGCCTCTCGGGCGCGGACCTCCCCCAGAGCCAGGTCACCCGAGCGGATGGCCACCCGGGCCAGGCTGTAGCGGGCCTCCACCTCGCCGGCCGGATCGCCGGCCGCCCGCGCCCGTTCGATCTCGGCCTCGCTCATCCGCACCACGGCGTCGGTCTCCCCGCGCCGAAAGGCCGCGCGGACGTCGTCGCTGAAGGTCATGTTTCCTCTCCTGCCGGACCCGGTCCGGGACGGGCCGAGCCGCGGTGGCCACTGCCGGGTCCCGGTGACAGTCTCGCCGTCCCCGGGCCGGTCAGGTGCCGGAGGGCGGCGAAGCCGGCCGTCAGTCGGTGAACTCGACGCCGGCGAGGGTGACCGCCCGGTGGGCGGCGAGGCGTTCGGCCTGGTCGACGACGGCGGCGCGGGTGGCGGCGGGCAGAGCCCGCCAGGGTTGGACGCACACCCCGCAGCTCAGGGTGGGTGCGGGGTGTGCTGTTCAGTGCGGTTGGATGCCGTTCGGAGCCGTTCAGAACAGCCGGTTGCTCCCAACCTGCTCCCCGATCCCCAGGCTTGTCACCGGGCTGTCACCGGCCGGACGCGGATGGGCGCTGCCGCAGGTCGTTCGTCATTCCGCCGTAACCGTGGACGGGAACGGCCGCACGCTGGCGTCGACGCCTGGCCAGTGGCCGGTGGCCTCAGAAAGTGTTGGGTTACCCGGTGACTACTTGTGGTTGAGTTCGTCGTCGAGGCGTCGGGCTGCTTCGGTCTCGATGGGGCCTTGCGGTTCGATGTCCTCGCCGGCGAGGCGGGCGGCCATGAGCCGGATCATGGCGACTTTGATCATCGCTTCGGCGTGCGCGGGTTTGCGTTCGTAGTCGCGGGCCAACCGTCTGCACCGTCCCAACCAGGCGAAGGTTCGTTCCACCACCCACCGTCGGGGTAGCACCTGGAAGCCTTTCACGTCGGCGTTGCGGGCGACGATCTGCAGGTCGACACCGGCGCGGAACCTGTCAAGTCAACTGAGACAGTTTCTTGATTTTGTTTAGCTTTGTGCTGTTGGAAGGCCGGTGGCCGCGGCGGCGGCGATCTGTTCGAG